>JAEUMW010000422.1 GCA_016791345.1 Betaproteobacteria bacterium
CACTCGATGCCCGAGCTGATGCTCGATGTAGTCCGGCCGAAAATGCAACACTTCATCGAGGAGCGTGCGCGCCATCGCGCGGAAGCCGTGCCCGACGATCTGCTCCTTCGGATAGCCCATGCGCCGCAACGCCGCCAGGATCGCGTTATCGCTCATGGGTCGACTATCGCCGCGCTCGCTTGGGAAAAGATAGGGGCCGGCTCCGGTGAGCGGTTGCAGCTCGCGCAGGATCATCAGCGCCTGCGTCGCGAGCGGGACGATGTGCCCCGTGCCAACCTTCGAAAGCGTGTAGCGCCATTCCGCCGCGTCCAGGTCGACATCCTCCCACTTTGCCTGGCGCAGCTCGCCGGGGCGCACGAAAACGAACGGCGCGAGCCGCAGCGCGCACTTCGTTACGAGCGAGCCGTGATAGCCGTCGATCGCGCGCAGGAGTTCGCCGATCGCTTTCGGATCGGTAATGGCAGGAAAATGATGTTCCTTCACAGGCGCGAGCGCGCCGCGCAGATCCGCCGCCGGATTGCGCTGCGCGCGCCCGGTGGCGATCGCGTACCGGAACACCTGCCCGCAGTTCTGCATTGCCCGGTGCGCCGTGTCGCGTGCCCCGCGGCTCTCGATGCGCCGTAGCAACTGGAGCAGCTCGGGTGCCATGATTTCGTCGACCGCGCGCGCGCCGACCCACGGGAAGACATCGAGTTCCAGGCGCCGGATGATCTTGTCGCCGTGGGTGGCTGCCCAGTTCACCGAGAACTTGACGAACCACTCGCGCGCGACCACTTCGAAGCTGTTCGCCGCTTGGCCCTCTTGCACCGTCTTCAGCAACTTGCGCTGCGCTGCCGGATCGATGCCATTGGCCAGGAGCTTGCGCGCGTGATCGCGCTTCTCGCGCGCTTCGGCGAGCGAGGTCTCAGGAAAGACCCCGAGTGCAAACGTCTTACGCTTGCCCCCGAAGCGGTAATCCAACCGAAAATACCTGCCCACCGAATTGACAAGCAGATACAGGCCGCCCCCATCGGCGAGCTTGTACGGCTTCGCTGCTAGCTTGGCATTGCGGATGGCAATGGCACTGAGTGACATGACGGCATCTCCTTCGGTTGACGGTATCTCGGCCCACGAGGGCACCAGATACCGCCAAAACTACCGACATGAACACCGGCAAGTCAAGACATGGAGTGACACGACCTGAAGGGAAAAACCAAGGAAATCTATCTTATTTCAGTGACTTATGGGTCAAAACGATATGCTGTGATTCGAGCCTATGGTGGAGGTAAGCGGGATCGAACCGCTGACCTCTTGCATGCCATGCAAGCGCTCTCCCAGCTGAGCTATACCCCCGCAGCGCAAGGCGCGGATTATACGGAGGGGCCATAGGGCTGTAAAGGAAACGGCCGGCGCGCGAACGTGCGTGCCCGACAGGCTTGCCGGCGCGTGAGGAACCACCCTACCCTTGCGGCGTTCACACCCGTCTCGATACTGCGACCGCGGACGACGTCCCCATGATGCAGCTCTACGACCTTGCCGGTGCCGATGAAGACTTGCGCTTCAGTCCGCATGTCTGGCGCGTGCGAATGGCCCTCAAGCACAAGGGACTCGACTTCGAAACCATCCCCTGGCGTTTCGTCGACAAGGATGCGATCGCGTTCTCGGGCCAGAAGCTCGTGCCGGTGCTGGTGGACGGGGATCGCACAGTAAGCGACAGCTGGGAGATCGCGAGGCACCTGGAATCGACCTACCCCGACCGACCGAGCCTCTTCGGTTGCGCCACCGGTGAAGCGCACGCCCTCTTCGTCAAGCTGTGGTGCGATCAGGTGCTGCAATCGATCCTGTTCCGCATCATCCTGCCGGATCTCTTCGCGCGCCTCCACCTGGATGACCAGCCCTATTTCCGGCAAACGCGCGAAGCGCGCCTGGGGCAGACGCTGGAAGCGCTCGCACTGCCACCCGCGGAAGGAGTTCCGGCGCTGCGTGAAGCGCTCGGAGTGCTGCGCTCGCTGGTCAAGCGTCAGGAATTCATCGGCGGCGCCACGCCGAGCTTCGCCGACTACACCGTGTTCGGCGCGTTCCAGTGGGCGCGCTGTGTGTCGCCGATCCGCCTGCTGGAACAGGATGATCCGGTATACGCGTGGCGCGACCGGCTCTTCGCGGCCTTCGACGGGTACGCGAGACGAGCGCGCGGCGAGCCGATCTGACCCTTGAGACGCGGGAGACCGACGTGATTGACCTCTATTACTGGACCACGCCGAATGGACACAAGATCACGATGTTCCTGGAGGAGGCCGGGCTGCCGTACACCGTGAAGCCCGTGAACATCTCGGCCGGCGAGCAGTTCGCCACCGCGTTTCTCGCGATGTCTCCGAACAACAAGATTCCCGCGATCGTCGATCACGCGCCGACCGATGGCGGCGGCCCGTTGAGCGTTTTCGAGTCGGGCGCGATCCTGCATTACCTGGCCGAAAAGACCGGGCGGTTTCTGCCGCCCGATCTGCGTGGACGCACGGAGGTGATGGAGTGGCTGTTCTGGCAGATGGGGGGACTCGGTCCGATGCTCGGCCAGAATCACCATTTCGTGCAGTACGCGCCGGAGCCGCTACCCTATGCAATCGAACGCTATCTGAAGGAATCCGAGCGTCTGTACGGCGTCCTCGAAGAGCGACTCGCCGGCCGCGAGTTCATCGCCGGCGAGTATTCGATTGCGGACATGGCGTGCTATCCCTGGATCGTGCCGCACCGCCGCCAGAAGATGGACATCGACGCATTCCCGAACCTGAAGCGATGGTTCGACGCGATTCGCGCGCGACCGGCGACCGACCGCGCCTACGCGATTGCGGAACGCATCAACACCGCACCCGTCGTGAACGACGCGTCGCGTTCGGTGCTGTTCGGTCAGGGGCGGCGGCTGAACGCCTGAAACAGGACCAGCGCGGCGGGAAGATCCGCACACGCTCGCCGACTGTGGTGTCACGCGCGAGTGAAGTGGACGAAGGTGCTCTTGGGGTACACGTGCCGATAGAGCGGCCGGACCAGATTCTTGAGCGCCTGCCGCGGCTCGAACCAGCCCGAAGCCCCGTTGTACAACTGCCGCAGGCGCGGACGCACGGGCGCGAGGCCGACCTGCCGTCCAAGTGCCACGAGCGACGCGTAGTCGAAGCAGTTGATGTGCTCCAGCGGTTGCACCGGCATCAGGTAGTCCCGATGCACGGTCGCCATGCCGGGCAGACGCTTGAGTCGCTTTGCCATGCCGAGTCCGTTCGGCACGCTCACCTTGATCAAGCCACCGTCGTGGAGCGCGCTGGCGAGATGCTCCAGCGTCTGGCGCGGCTCCACCAGATGCTCGAACACCTGCTCCGTGTTGATGTAGTTGAAGCGGTGGTTGGGGATATCGTCCCAGTCGATCACCTTGATTCCGATCGATCGCGCGTACGAGATCCTTTCCTGTGACAGCTCGCACCCCGCAACGTGACAGCCGTAGCTGCGCGCCATGGTGGCCCACTCCGCCCACCCCAGCCCGAAATCGAGCACGCTCAGCGCGGACGGCTTCACGCCGAAGTGCTGAATGAAGTACTCCACCTGACTCGCGAGGTAGCGATAGTCGCCGAGCCCACGCGTTCCGTGCAGGCGTTCCTGCTCACTCGCCGGAATCCAGCGGTCATAGATGTCGTTAAGCAGCGCACCGGAGGGAACGGCCCGCTGGAAGATCAGACCGCAGTCCTTGCAGCGATCGACCTCGAACGTCGCACCGGCCAGCCGCATCAGCTCGGCGCGGCCCCCGTAGTGTGCAACCAGGAAGTCCCGAATCGGCGGCTGGTCGTACGGATGCCGCAGGATCGACTCCGCGGACATCGAACCGCAGGAGGGGCAGGAATCCCGATACGCCAGTTCGTGCGCGTCTGCCGTTTTCACTGGGGATCTACACTCGCGTTCG
>JAEUMW010000423.1 GCA_016791345.1 Betaproteobacteria bacterium
GTGATATGTTATGGCAGCTGATGTTGCATTCGCACAATGCGTGTGGGAGGTGTCCTCGTGCAGATAGGTGTCCCCAAGGAAGTCAAGAACCATGAGTATCGCGTGGGCCTTACTCCAGCCGGTGCGGCACACCTCATCGCCTGCGGCCACCAGGTGAAGGTGCAAACGGGCGCCGGCGCGGCGATCGGCTTCGACGATGATGCGTATCAAGCCAGCGGCGCAACCGTAGTTGCCTCTGCCACAGATGCTTACAGCGCGGAACTCGTCGTAAAGGTGAAGGAGCCGCAGCGCGAGGAGCTACCGCTCATCGACGCCGCGAGCACCCTTTTCTGCTATCTCCACTTGGCGGCGGACGCCGACCTCACAAAGGCGCTCTTGGCGACGGGCGCAACCTGCATCGCGTATGAAACGGTGACCACTGCCGGCGGTGAACTGCCGCTGCTCGTGCCCATGTCGCAGGTGGCCGGCCGGCTTGCCATACAGGTGGGCGCTGCCGCGCTGACCCTGGCATCCGGCGGGCGCGGCGTGCTCCTGCCAGGAGTACCGGGTGTGCCACCGGCGAACGTGGTGATCCTGGGCGGCGGTACGGTCGGCGCCAACGCGGCACGCATCGCGGTCGGTGTCGGCGCCGACGTCACTCTGCTCGACAATTCGCCACCCCGCCTCAGGCACCTCGACGATGTCTTCGGCGCGCGCCTGAAGACCGTGCACGCAACGCCCCACGCCGTCGCCGAGAGCGTCCGCAGCGCCGATCTTGTCGTCGGCGCGGTGCTGCTGCCGGCAAAGCGTGCGCCCCGCCTGCTCTCACGCGCTGTCGTCTGCACCATGATTCGCGGTGCGGCCCTGGTTGATGTCTCTATAGATCAAGGTGGTATATCCGATACTTCGCGTCCTACGACACATTCGGATCCGACCTACATCGAAGAAGGTGTCGTGCATTACTGCGTGACCAACATGCCAGCGGCCACCGCACGCACCTCCACGCTCGCGCTCACCGAAGTCACGCTCCCGTATGTCGAGGCCCTGGCGTCGAACGGAATCGCTGCCGCCACGCGCGCGGATCCGGGGCTGCGCGATGGCCTCAACCTGCACGCCGGACGGGTGACGTGTCGCCCGCTCGCCGAGGATCTCGATCTGCCGTGGACGCCGCCCGATGATCTCGGCTTCTAGCGAGGCCGTGACACTGGCGGACCGGATCGACGCGGCGCTGCCCCAGACTCAGTGCCGGCGCTGCGGTTTCGCCGGCTGTCGCCCCTACGCCGATGCGATCGCCGCGGGCGAGGCCGACATCGATCGCTGTCCTCCCGGCGGGGAGCGCGGAATCGAGCGCCTCGCGCAGCTGTGCGGTGTTGCCGCAACGCCGCTGAACCCGGAATGCGGTCCGCCGACCCTGCCGGCGGTGGCCGTCATCGACGAGGACCGCTGCATCGGCTGCGCGCTCTGCCTGCCGGCCTGCCCGGTCGATGCGATCCTCGGCGCTCGCAAACATCTGCACACGGTGATCGCGGCCTATTGCACGGGCTGCGAGCTGTGCCTCCCGCCGTGTCCGGTCGACTGCATAACGCTGGTTCCGACGGGTGACGGGCACGCCGGGAACGACGCGGTGCGGCTTGCTTTCGCCGATGCCGCGCGCGAGCGCCATCGCCTGCACCTGGCCCGCCGCGAACACGAAGCGCCGCCCTTCGCATCTCTCGGCAGCCGGGCACCCCTGGAGCGCGAGGTCGATCCGAAACGTGCAGCCGTGCAGGCCGCGATCGAGCGCGCCAAAGCGAGGGCCGCCGCCACACAGGCGCAACAGCCTGCGTCAACCGATGCGCCTCGCCCGTGAATGCCGCGAAGCGCGCGGAGATCTTCGCCCGACTGCAGGCGGCAAACGCACATCCGACGACCGAGCTCGCCTACTCGACGCCCTTCGAGCTTCTGGTCGCGGTGATCCTCTCGGCACAGGCGACCGACAAGAGCGTCAACCTGGCCACCGCCGAACTCTTCCCACTGGCGCGGACGCCGCAGGCACTGCTCGACCTGGGTCCGGCCGAGTTGGAACGTCATGTGAAGCGCATCGGCCTCTACCGGACCAAGGTGAAGCATATTCTCGAAACCTGCCGCGCGCTGCTGGAACGGCATGTCGGGGAGGTCCCCGACAGCCGCGAGGCTTTGGAGAGGCTGCCGGGCGTGGGGCGGAAAACCGCCAACGTCATTCTCAACACCGCCTTCGGACAACCGACCATTGCGGTCGACACCCACATTTTCCGTGTCGCCAATCGCACGGGACTCGCGCCGGGGAAGACCGTCCGCGAGGTCGAAGACCGATTAGTGCGAATCACACCTCCCCGTTTCCGGCAGGACGCCCACCACTGGCTCATCCTGCACGGTCGCTACGTCTGCAAGGCGCGCAAGCCCGACTGCGGGACCTGTCTGATCCG
>JAEUMW010000424.1 GCA_016791345.1 Betaproteobacteria bacterium
TCTTCGCTTCTTTCACGGGAGAACATCATGCCAAGCTGGTACGAAGACAATTCACACTCCATCGGGCATACGCCGCTGGTCCGACTCAACCGGGTCACCGACGGTGCGCCTGCGACGGTGCTCGCCAAGATCGAGGGACGCCACCCCGCATATTCGGTAAAGTGCCGCATCGGTGCGGCGATGATCTGGGAGGCTGAGCGTCAGGGCCTGCTCGGCCCGGGCAAGGAGATCGTGGAGCCCACCAGCGGGAACACCGGCATCGCACTCGCATTCGTCGCGGCGGCGCGCGGCACGCCGCTCACGCTGACGATGCCGGAGACCATGAGTCTGGAGCGGCGCAAGCTGCTGATCGCCTATGGCGCGAAACTGGTGCTGACGGAGGGCTCGCGCGGCATGAGCGGTGCGGTCGCGCGCGCCGAAGAGATCGCTGCGTCCGATCCCGAGCGCTACGTGCTGCTGCAGCAGTTCAAGAACCCCGCCAACCCGGCCATCCACGAGCAGACGACGGGTCCGGAAATCTGGGACGACACCGACGGAGCCGTCGACATCTTCGTGTCGGGCGTAGGCACGGGCGGCACCATCACGGGTGTGTCGCGCTACATCAAGCAGACCCGCGGCAAGCCCATCCGCTCCGTGGCGGTCGAGCCGGCGGCGAGTCCGGTGCTCACCCAGCGTCGCGCGGGCGAGCCGATCAAGCCGGCCCCGCACAAGATCCAGGGCATCGGCGCGGGCTTCGTTCCGGACGTGCTCGACCTGTCGCTGGTCGACGAGGTGCAGCAGGTCACCAACGAGGAGGCGATCCACTACGCGCAGCGGCTGGCGCGCGAGGAGGGGATCCTCTCCGGAATTTCCTGCGGCGCGGCGGTGGCGGCGGCGGTGCGCGTCGCGCAGCGTTCCGAGCACGCGGGCAAGACCATCGTCGTCATCCTGCCGGACTCGGGCGAGCGCTATCTGAGCACCGTGCTCTTCGATGGCGTGTTCGATGCCACCGGGCTCGGCGTCGCCGCGTGAGGGCAGCCTGAGTGAGTGCAGTGACAGGACCGCAAAGCACGCGCTGGAACATCGACGGGATCGTATCCGACCTGCGCGAGCTGCGCGTGCTATCGCTGGAGAGCCGGCAGCGGCGGGACCGGCCGCCCAAGCTGCCGTCGCGCAAGGTGCTGATCGCCGTCATCGAGGGGCTCGCCGCTGCGATGTTCCCGAATCGTCTGGGGCATCCCGGGCTCGGCGAGGAAGGCGTGGACTACTACGTCGGCCACACCCTCGATGTCGCGCTGCGCGGACTGCACGAGCAGGTGAACCGCGAACTGCAGTTCGCATCAGGGGAAGAGCACATCGCCCACGCCGATCGCGAGCGGGCGGTGGAGATCGTGCGCGCGTTTGCGTCGACGCTCCCGACCGTGCGTGCCTTGCTCGATACCGACATCATCGCCGCCTACGAGGGCGACCCGGCGGCGCGCAGCGTCGACGAAGTGCTGGTCTGTTATCCGGGCATCACCGCCATCACGCACCACCGGCTCGCGCACGAACTCAACCTCCTCCGCGTGCCGCTGATCGCACGCATGGTCGCGGAGATCGCGCATTCCGCCACCGGCATCGACATCCACCCGGGCGCGAGGATCGGCGAGAGCTTCTTCATCGATCACGGCACCGGCGTGGTCATCGGCGAGACCACGGTGATCGGCCGGCACGTGCGCCTGTATCAGGCGGTCACCCTCGGTGCGAAGCGCTTCGAAGTCGGCGAAGACGGTACGCTCGTCAAGGGCGCGGCGCGCCACCCGATCGTCGAGGACGACGTCGTCATCTACGCCGGCGCCACGATTCTGGGCCGGGTCACCATCGGGCGCGGCTCGACCATTGGCGGCAACGTCTGGCTCACCCGCAGCGTCCCGCCCGGCAGCAACGTCACCCAGGCGCAGGTGCGCAACGATTTGTTCGAGGGCGGCGCCGGCATCTGATCTCCCGGCCCTCACCGGCGGCCGCGCAGTTCCCGCAGGAAAAATCTTTCAACTCTGAGGAGAAGTAAATGGCGGAAAAGCAGGTTCACCTTGCACTCGGCGATGCGGCGGCACGGCAGCTCGCGAATTCCACCAAGACCGTCCCGCAGCTTGTCACCATCTCGCCGCGGTGGCTGGTGCATCTGCTGCCCTGGATCGGCGTCGAGGCGGGTATCTATCGACTCAACAAGGTGAAGGACGCCTCGCGCGTGCTGACCGCGTGTTCGCAGCGCGACGAACGCGATCTGCCCGAGACTTTCGTCGACTACGAGGAGAATCCGCGCGAGTATTTCCTGAGTGCAGTCACCACGGTGGTGGATGTGCACACGCGGGTGTCCGATCTCTACAGCAGCCCGCACGATCAGATCCAGCAGCAACTGCGGCTTGCCATCGAGACCATCAAGGAGCGGCAGGAAGACGAGCTCATCAATAACAAGGAATACGGCCTGCTGAACAACATCGTCCCGGACCAGCGCGTCAAGCCGCTCAGCGGCGCGCCGACGCCGGACGATCTCGACGAGTTGCTGACCCGCGTGTGGAAGGAGCCCGCGTTCTTCCTCGCCCATCCAGCTGCCATTGCCGCTTTCGGACGCGAGTGCACGCGCCGCGGCGTACCGCCTCCCACCGTCACCCTGTTCGGCTCGCCGTTCCTCACGTGGCGCGGCCTGCCTCTAGTGCCGACCAACAAGCTCGCGATCGAGCGCGGCAAGTCCAACATCCTGCTGCTGCGCACCGGCGAGCAGCGCCAGGGTGTGGTCGGGCTGTATCAACCCGGACTGCCGGGCGAGCAGGGCCTGGGACTGTCGGTCAAGTTCATGGGCATCAGCCGCAAGGCGATCGCCTCGTATCTCATCTCGCTCTACTGCTCGCTCGCCGTGCTCACCGAAGACGCGATCGCGGTGCTCGAGGGTGTCGAAGTCGGCAAGTATCACGATTACAAGCATGACTACCGGAAGTAAGCCAGACGCGCCGGGCGTGACCGGCATCACCCTGGCGCCGGGACTCGATGGCGTGCCTGCCGGCGT
>JAEUMW010000425.1 GCA_016791345.1 Betaproteobacteria bacterium
TCTTCGCTTCTTTCACGGGAGAACATCATGCCAAGCTGGTACGAAGACAATTCACACTCCATCGGGCATACGCCGCTGGTCCGACTCAACCGGGTCACCGACGGTGCGCCTGCGACGGTGCTCGCCAAGATCGAGGGACGCAACCCCGCGTATTCGGTAAAGTGCCGCATCGGTGCGGCGATGATCTGGGATGCAGAGCAGCGCGGTCTGCTCGGACCGGGCAAGGAGATCGTGGAGCCCACCAGCGGCAATACCGGCATCGCGCTCGCCTTCGTGGCGGCAGCGCGTGGCACCCCGCTCACGCTGACGATGCCCGAGACCATGAGCATCGAGCGGCGCAAGTTGCTCGTTGCATACGGTGCGAAGCTGGTGCTGACGGAGGGTTCGCGCGGCATGAGCGGCGCGGTTGCACGTGCGGAGGAGATTGCCGCTTCGGATCCCGATCGTTACGTGCTCCTGCAGCAGTTCAAGAACCCCGCCAATGCGGCCATCCACGAGCAGACGACGGGTCCGGAAATCTGGGAAGACACCGACGGTGCGATCGACATCTTCGTGTCGGGCGTAGGCACGGGCGGCACCATCACCGGTGTGTCGCGCTACATCAAGCAGACCCGCGGCAAGCCCATCCGCTCCGTGGCGGTCGAGCCGGCGGCGAGTCCGGTGCTCACCCAGCGTCGCGCGGGCGAGCCGCTCAAACCTGCTCCGCACAAGATTCAGGGCATAGGGGCGGGCTTCGTGCCTGACGTGCTGGATCTGTCGCTGGTCGATGACGTGCAACAGGTCACCAACGAGGAGGCAGTTCACTACGCGCGACGTCTCGCGCGCGAGGAAGGGATCCTATCCGGCATTTCCTGCGGCGCCGCGGTGGCGGCGGCGGTGCGCGTGGCGCAGCGTCCCGAGAACGCCGGAAAGACCATTGTCGTCATTCTGCCGGACTCGGGCGAGCGTTACCTGAGCACGGTGCTCTTCGATGGCGTGTTCGACGCCACCGGCCTCGAAGTCATCTCGTGACCGCGCACGGGCGGAGAAAGCAGGCATGAGTGAACTGCAAAGCGGTCGCTGGAACATCGACGGGATCGTCTCCGATCTGCGCGATCTCCGCGTGCGATCGCTGGAGAGCCGACAGCGACGGGACCGTCCACCAAGGCTGCCGTCCCGCAAGGTGTTGACCGGCATCGTCGACGGATTTGCCGCGGCCATGTTCCCGCATCGCCTGGGACTGCCCGGGATCGGCTTCGAGGGCATCGACTACTACGTCGGTCACACGCTCGATGCGGCGCTGCGCGGACTGCACGACCAGGTGAGCCGCGAGCTGCAGTTCGCGTCAGGCGAAGAGTTCATCGGTAGCGCCGACCGCGAGCGGGCGGTGGAGATCACGCGCGAGTTCGCGTCCGCGCTGCCCCGCATCCGTGCGCTGCTCGACACCGACGTCATCGCCGCGTACGAGGGGGACCCGGCGGCGCGCAGTGTCGACGAAGTCCTGGTCTGTTATCCCGGCATCACGGCCATCACGCACCATCGCCTGGCCCACGAGTTGAGCCGTCTCGGCGTGCCGCTGGTGGCGCGCATGATCTCGGAGATCGCGCATTCCGCCACCGGCATCGACATCCACCCGGGCGCCACGATCGAAGACAGCTTCTTCATCGACCACGGCACCGGCGTGGTGATCGGCGAGACCACGGTGATCGGGCGGCATGTGCGCCTGTATCAGGCGGTGACGCTGGGTGCGAAGCGCTTCGCAGTCGGCGAGGATGGCACGCTGGTCAAGGGCGCGGCGCGGCATCCGATCGTCGAGGACGACGTCGTCATCTACGCCGGCGCCACCATTCTCGGCCGCGTCACCATCGGCCGCGGATCGACCATCGGCGGCAACGTCTGGCTCACCCGCAGCGTTCCGCCCAACAGCAACATCACGCAGGCACAGGTACGCAACGAATTGTTCGACGGCGGCGCCGGCATCTGACGCAGCCCGGTGCGCCGACCGCTGCCGATCCGGCAGCCTCACATTCCCATACACCAACCACCTTTTTCGGGAGTAACTCATGGCAGAAGGACAGGTTCAACTCGCGCTCGGCGATGCGGCAGCACGACAGCTCGCCAATGCCACCAAGACTGTTCCGCAGCTCGTCACCATTTCGCCGCGCTGGCTGGTTCACCTGCTGCCGTGGATCGGTGTCGAGGCCGGCATCTATCGGCTCAACAAGGTGAAGGACGCCTCGCGCGTGCTCACCGCCTGCTCGCAGCGCGACGAACGGGACCTGCCGGAGACCTTCGTCGACTACGAAGAGAATCCGCGCGAGTATTTCCTGAGCGCGGTGACGACGGTGGTGGACGTGCACACGCGTGTGTCCGATCTCTACAGCAGCCCGCACGACCAGATTCAGCAGCAGTTGCGGCTCGCCATCGAGACCATCAAGGAGCGGCAGGAAGACGAGCTCATCAACAACAAGGAATACGGCCTGCTGAACAACGTCGTTCCGGAGCAGCGCGTGAAACCGCTGACCGGCGCGCCGACGCCGGATGATCTCGACGAGTTGCTGACCCGCGTGTGGAAGGAGCCCGCGTTCTTCCTCGCGCATCCAGCTGCCATTGCCGCTTTCGGCCGCGAGTGTACGCGCCGCGGCGTGCCGCCTCCCACCGCCACCCTGTTCGGCTCTCCGTTCCTCACGTGGCGCGGCGTGCCGCTGGTGCCGACCAACAAACTAGCGATCGAGCGCGGCAAGTCCAGCATCCTGCTGCTGCGCACCGGCGAGCAGCGCCAGGGTGTGGTCGGGCTTTATCAACCCGGACTGCCAGGGGAGCAGGGCCTGGGACTGTCGGTCAAGTTCATGGGCATCAGCCGCAAGGCGATCGCCTCGTATCTCATCTCGCTCTACTGCTCGCTCGCCGTGCTCACGGAAGACGCGATCGCGGTGCTCGAGGGTGTCGAAGTCGGCAAGTATCACGATTACAAGCATGACTACCGGAAGTAAGCCAGACGCGCCGGGCGTGACCGGCATCACCCTGGCGCCGGGACTCGATGGCGTGCCTGCCGGCGT
>JAEUMW010000426.1 GCA_016791345.1 Betaproteobacteria bacterium
CCATTTGTGCCGTCTCTCCTCCGCCCTAACCGGGTGTTGGTGCCGACGGCGACACGAATGATCGTTGCAAGCGTGCAGGCCTGAAATCGGCCGGAGGGACTAGGTCTTCGCTGCGGTCGACGCCCGAGTGCGGCGATGCAAACATGTACTGTGCCGGCAGGGGACGTGTCGCACACGCCCAGGGATCGGAGTTTTTCGATACCCCTCGATCGATGTGACCCGTGGCACGACTGGCGGCTGGACGCTGATATGATGACGGGGTAATCGCTTCAGGGCGGACCGGCGATGAGCCAGTTATTCATCTCGCACAGCTCGCAAGACGACGCGTTCGTCCGTGCGCTACAGCAGGCGCTCGGCGACCATGGCGTCAACGCGTGGATCGATTCACGGGAGCTTCTTCCCGGGGGCCTGCTTGAGCCCGACATAGAGAAAGCGATCGACGAAGCGGTGGCGTACACCGTTGTCGTGAGCCCGGCGTCGCTCCAATCGCGGTGGGTAGGAAAAGAACTGCGCCACGCGCTCGAAGTGCAGAAGCGACGCGAGCGAGAGACCTTCCCGGTCTTCGCGCTGTCTCTGGACGGCACAAAGCTCGGCGTGCTCGAGCAGTTCTTCAATGGCGAACCGCTCTACATCCCCGTAAGCGGCAAGCCGGGTGGGGTCGAAGCCGCTATTCACCCCATCCTCGTTGCAATGGGTATACGTTTGCCCGCCGACGTCGCGCCCACGCAGCAGCCCAGGGCCGAGTTGCTCGAAGAGCTCGTGCTCGAGCTCACCGACTTGAAGTTCCACGAGCAGGATGGCACGCGCCGCCCCACCGCCCGCGCGCGGCTGGTCTACGAACCCGCCATACCGGGGCAGCGCGAAGTCGCCAGCACGCAGAGCTGGCGCTTCGTCGCCCCCATCGGCCCCATCGAGACCGCCGAGCTGCGCTGGTACCTGGAGAAGTACGCCGTCTGGCCGAGCGGGGTGGCTGTCATCCAGGATCGCGCGCGGCACGTCGAACAGAACCTCGTACAGTGGGGCCGGCTCCTGCACGACGCGGCGATGCCGGTCGCGCACACCGCCAACGTCATGAATGTCTGGGCGAAGATCGATGCTCACGCGGGGCGCCGCTTCTCCATCCACGTCGATGCCGGGTTCGAAGCCGGTGCGCTCGATGCGGATCAGAAGGCCGCCCGCGAAGCTGGCACCGTGCTGCTCGGTCTGCCGTGGGAGCTGCTCCACGACGGCGACAGCTACCTGTTCCAGGGCGCGAAGCCCACGCGCGTGCGCCGGTGCCTGCCTAACATGCGCGATCTCGGTGTGCCGGTGGTCGCCCCACCCATCCGCATCCTGCTCGTCACCGCGCGGCCGGAGGACGACGCCTGCGGATACATCGACCATCGCGCCAGCGCGCTGCCGCTGGTCGAGGCGATGGAAGACCTGCCCGGCCTGGTGCGCCTGACCATCCTGAGCCCGCCCACGTTGCCGGCGCTGCGTGAGGAGCTCGACCGCGCCCGCACCGCCCGCGAGCCCTATCACGTCGTCCACTTCGATGGCCACGGCGTCTACGACCGCGCGGTCGGCCTCGGCGGACTGTGCTTCGAGCACCCGGAAGATACCGCCAAGCTCGACCGCCGCCGGCATGTCACGGTCTTCACGAGCGAACTTGGTCCGCTGCTGCGCGATCACCGCATCCCGCTCGTCTTCCTCGAAGCCTGCCAGACTGCCCAGGCCGAGCAGGCGTCCGAATCGGTCGCCTCCGAGCTGCTGAAGGTCGGCGTCGCCTCCGTCGTGGCCATGAGCCACAGCGTGCTGGTCGAGACCGCGCGCCGTTTCGTCGAAGCGTTCTACGATGCGCTCGCAGCGGGCAAGCGCGTGGGGGACGCCATGCTGGCGGGGCAGCGCCGGCTCAAGGACGACAGCTTTCGCGGGCGCATCTTCGGCGCGGGCGAGCTGCGGCTCGAGGACTGGTTCGTGCCCGTGCTGTTCCAGGAGAAGGACGACCCGCAGCTCTTCCGCGCCACACCCGGGAAGCAGACGCAGGAAGATTTTCAAACCGCGCTCAAGGCGCGCCTCGGCGAACTGCCGCCGGTGCCGGCAACCGGCTTCATCGGCCGCAGCCGCGAGCTGCTGGCACTGGAGCGGCTGCTGCGGCAAGAGCGTTATGCCGTGGTGCGCGGCCAGGGCGGCGAAGGCAAGACCGCGCTCGCCGCCGAGCTTGGCCGCTGGCTGGTGCGCTCGCAGCAGATCCGCCGCGCCGCGTTCGTCTCGGTCGAGACCCACGGCCATCAGCGCGCGGTGGTGGATGCCATCGGCCGGCAGATCGTCGGCAAAGGCTTCTCGGCGGCGGGCGATCTCGAAGAGGCGATCAGGCAGGTCGAACGTGCACTGCGCGAGCAGCCCACGCTGCTCGTGGTGGACAACATTGAGAGCATCCTCCTGCCGCCCTTCCTGGCCGAGGAGACGCCGGCGGCGCTCTCGGAGGATGCACACGAAGAATTGGAGGGCATCCTTGCCCTGTGCGAGCGGCTGCTGAAAGTGGGCGACACGCGCCTCGTCTTTACCAGCCGCGAGGTGCTGCCGGCACCGTTCGCTGGCGAGCGGCACCGGCGGGAGCTGCACCGGCTCGACCGCGAGGACGCGGTGAAGTTGGTCGAACGGGTGCTGGATGCCGCAGGCGCCGCGGACGCGGTGTCCAATGCCGCGCACGAGGAGATCAAGCAGCTAGTCGATACCGTTCATTGCCACGCCCGCACACTGGCACTGCTGGCGCCGGCGCTGAGGAGTCGCGGCGTCGAAGCCACCCGCGAATCGCTCGTCGAACTGATGGCGGAAATGGAGCGCAGATTCCCCGGCAACCGCGAGCAATCGCTCTTCGCCAGCGTCGAGCTGTCGCTGCGGCGGATGTCACCGGCCAACCGCGAGCGGGCGCGCGTGCTCGCGGTGTTTCACGGCGGGGTCCAACTCGGCGTGCTTGCGAACATGATGCGGTGGGAAGAGGCGGATGTGGCCGCGCTGGCGGACGAGCTGATCCGGACGGGGCTGGCGACGCGGAATCGCTATTACCATCTCAGCCTCAATCCCGCCCTTTGCCCCTATTTGCGCGGGGGGATGGAGGAAGCGGAGCGTGAGGCGCTCACGGCGCGCTGGGTTGAGGTGATGCGCCAGTATGCCCGGCTCCTCGAACAGCAGGGAAGCCAGAACGCCGAAGTCGGGGCGACTCTAACGGGCCTGGAGCTGCCGAACCTGTTTGCATTGCTGGAACGGGTGCAAGCCTCCGACGATGCGGAGGCGACGATCGCTCTGACGACCGCGCTTCACAGGCTGCTGCAGGGGCTCGGCAAGCCGTGGCTGCTGAAGCGCGTGGGGCACGTGCGCGACGCCGCGGCGGCGGCGCTCGAAAAGCAGGGCGAGGCTTGGAACCACGCGCGCTTCGAGGCGGCGCGCACCCGCATCCAGCAGCAACTCGGCGGCGGACAGTTGCGCGCGGCGCAGGACGGCGCGCAAGCCTTGCTCCAGTGCATCCGGGCGGCGGGCGAGCAGGCTTACGCGGGCGCCGATTACGATCTGGCGATGGCTATCAATCTCTTGGGTCTAGGGTCTCTGGAAGCCGGTGGATCAGCACAGGCCCTGGCGCTATTTCACGATGCCGGCAAGCGCTTCGAGACCATCGCCAAGGAGCAGAGGAACAGCGCTGCGGAAAGAATGGCGTCCGTCCTTCTAGTAAGACAAGCCGACTGCCTCGTAGACCTCGGCCGGCTCGACGAGGCGGTGTCAGCCTACGAAGAGGCCATCCGCCGCGCGCAGCAACTCGGCTCCGAACGGGATGTCGCCGTTGGCAGAGGTCAGCTCGGCACTGTACGCCTGCAGCAGCACCGTTACCCGGAGGCGCTGGCCGCCCACGCCGAAGCGCGGGAGCGCTTCACTGCCCTCGACGAACCGGGCAGCGTCGCCGTGAGCTGGCATCAGAGCGGCGTGGTGTACCAGAGCGCAGGCCAGCCCGACGCGGCGGAGGACGCCTATCGGAAATCGCTCGCCATCTTTGTGCAGCTCGGCGATGTCGCCGGGCAGGCGAGCACGCTCGGGCAACTGGGGAACCTGTATGGCGGTGTCCTCGACAGGCTGGAGGACGCTGCTGCCTTCTACCGGCAGGCCGTGAACAAGTACGTCGAGATTGGCGATGTCGCGGGAGAAGGACGCCAAAGAAACAACCTCGCCGAAACCCTGCGCAAGCTTGGCCGCCTGATTGAGGCGCGGCAGGAAACCCGCCGGGCGATCGAATGCAAGGCGCAGCTCGGCCACGCCGCCAAACCGTGGACGACCTGGGCCATCCTCGCCGGCATCGAGACGGACGCCGACAACCCTGCCGCCGCCGCGGAGGCCAGAGCCAAGGCCATCGACTGCTACCTCGCCTACCGCCGCGACGGCGGCGAGAACCACCACGCCGACGGCCGCCTTGCGCTCGCCGTGACCCAGGACCTGCTTCCCGGCCAGAGTGCGGCGGTCTTGGAGGGCCTCCAACAACTCGCCGCCGACCCCGACTTTCCGGAAGACAGACGCCCCTTCCTCCACGCCCTCCAAGCCATCGCCGCCGGCAACCGCGACGGCGGGCTCGCCGCGGGGCCCGAGCTGGACTACACCTCGGCCGCCGAAATTCTCTTGCTCATCGAGACGCTGGAAGAACGCTCGTGACAGGCTACCCGCCGACGAGTTCGAACTCCACGTTGACGTTGTTGCGCGTCGCGTGCGAGTAGGGGCAGATCTTTTCGTGCGCTTCCTTCGCGAGCGCTTCGAGATCGCTCTGCGAAAGGCTCTTGTCCTCGACGCGCATCTTGACGGCGAGGCCGAAGCCGCCCGCGTCACGCGGGCCGATCGTGACGGCGCACGTGATAGTGGCCCCGGTCGCGTCCTTCTTGTGCTGTTTCGCCACGAAGTCGAGCGCACCGCCGAAGCACGCTGCGTATCCGGCAGCGAACAGGTGTTCGGGTGTGCTGGTGCCCGGCTTGCCGGGGCCTCCCATTGCCTTCGGCACCGACAGGTCCGCGCTCACTGAACCGTCGCTCGCTTCGGTGTGTCCGTTGCGCCCGCCGGTCGCCGTTGCGGTGGCTGTGAAGACGGGTTTGATGGTGTCCATGGTCATTGCTCCGAGTGGTGGGGAGGGTAAGCGATTCCGCCGTCCTGCCTGGGCGCGGCGGTTTTTGGGTATAGCCGGCGAATTGTCCTGCGGGCGCGGTTCCGGATCAATGCGCGCATGCGCAAAGCGCCGGCCATCGGCCAGTCAGGGACGTCACCCCAGGGTCTTGTCGAGCCAGTTGAACACGCGCAGGTCTCTCAGTCCGTAGCCTTTCGGCTCGCAGTGCAGGTCCGCCCCGTCGGAGACCGAGAACGGGACCAGAGTCTTCGGACACGTCAGGAGATCGTACAGTCGTTGCGACTGCCCGGGCCAGAATGCCTCGTTCGCCGGTTCGGTGATCAGCATCGGACACCGGATCTTCCCGACGACATCCGTGAGGTTGTAGGTCATCGTCGCCTTGAAGGCGTCGTAGTACGACGTCGTGCCATAGGGTCTCATGCGGAAGACCAGGGAATTCTTCGTGGCGGGATCGAGCATCTTGGTCATGTAGCTGTCGAACTCGTCCTTGCGGCCCGCCTTCAGCAACTCCAGCATCGGCGGCGGCAATGTTGCGGTCCACGACGTGGAGACGTCGACCACGCCCGGGTCTGCGATGGCAGCTGCAATTCGCTTCTCGAAGGCAAGTGCGCGCGGCACCCAGTATCCGCCCTGACTGATGCCCTGAATGGCAATCCGCTTCGGATCGACACCCTTGCGGGCGAGGGCAAAGTCGACCACCGGGGTCACGACACGCTCCCAGTCCGGCCGGAACGTGAGGCCCTGCTTCCAGAGCGCGTAGCCCTGCCCGGGCCCGTCGAAAGTGAGGCAATCGTAGCCCCGGGGCGCCGCTCCCGCCGCTCCCATCATCCACATGTCGAGGGCCGAGCCGTCGCTGCCGTTGACGAGGATGAGCAGAGGGCGTTGTTTCTTGCTGCTCTTCCCGCGGAAATAGAATCCACGCAGCGCGATGCCCTCGTATGGAATGCCGACCTGTTCGATCGGCGGATCGAACAGAGCAAGCGACTTCAGCCAGCAGTCGTCCATCATCTGCCAGGCCGTCGTGATCCGCCTGTGGTCGCCGGTGCCATCCGCGAAGTAGGTGGCGCTGTCGTAGAAATTCTGCGCCCAGAGGTAAGCCTGCCGGGCGCTTTCGATGTGACCGCCGCTTGCGGAATCCTCGGCGATCGCACGCATTTCATTTCCCGCCGCGATCAGAGCCTGGTAGGCGCTCTCGAAGTTGCCGTCTTCGATCTGCCGGATGACGTACAGAACCTTACCGACATTCCCGCCCCGGTGATAGGCGCGCCCGAGGCTCGTCAGGAGCACGTATTCGAAGGCCGAGTTCTTGAAGAAGTAGGTTGCCTGATGAGCCGCCGCGGGGGTCGTGGCGAGACTGGTCGTTGGCTGTGCATTGCTCTGGGCCTTCGCAGCCTCTGGTCTGACGGTCACTCCGGCCCCTAAGCCCGCAACGATCGTATTGAACTGCCTTCTGGTGAGCTTCATGGATAAGAGGGTCCGTCTGCCGCGTCAATACCCAGGTCGTACCGGGCACGAAGGTATTGCCGGCCGGCTCGTCGCCTGATCGCGGGGCTCTGCGTCAGTGTGCCCCGTGCTGCTTCTTCAGGGTCGGCGCCAGGAGGCGGTCCGTCGCCGCCACCGCGAGCGCGGACAACAGGAAGGTGAGGTGGATCCCCACCTGCGAGTAGATCACGTGCGGCGACAATTGATCGGCGTTGATGAACGACTTGAGCAGATGGATCGACGAGATGCCGATGATCGCAGTGGCGAGCTTCACCTTCAGCACCGCCGCGTTGACGTGCGACAGCCATTCGGGCTGATCCGGGTGCCCTTCGAGATAGAGGCGCGAGACGAAGGTCTCATAGCCGCCGACGATTACCATGATGAGCAGGTTCGCGATCATCACCACGTCGATCAGGCCCAGCACCACCAGCATGATCTGCGTCTCGTTGATGACGTCGCGCTCGGCAGCGATGTGCAGCAGGTGGACGAGCTCCTTCCAGAACTGCCAGACGTAGACGCCCTGGGCGACGATCAGGCCGAGATAGAGCGGGAGTTGCAGCCAGCGGCTGGCGAAGATCAGCGCCGGAATCGGGCGAAGCCTGTAGGAGCGCGTTTCGTTCATCGTTTGTGCTGCAGTGGGGTCGGACGGGACGCGGATTCTAGCATTCCACCCCGGGGGCGACGCTATCTCGCCAACTCACCGAGTGTGCGACGCGCCGGCCCTCTGCGCGATGCAGCGAAGGTACGCAGCGCCGTCGGGTACCGTGCCGTTGCGCTGTGCGTTCCAGATGACCTCTCCCAAGCATTCCAGCACGGCGTGCCGGGCATCGTGCTCGTCGCCGCAGCGAGAGACGAGTGCGCGGTACGCCACCGCGATGCCCGGTGGCTGATCGATGGAAAGCTGCTCCTCGATCGCGAGATGCAGCGAAAGGTGCAGGAAGGGATTCAGGCTACCCTGCTCGGGTCCGAAGTCGCGGTCCAGGTTACGTTCGCGATCCGCGAGGAGCGGCTGATACTCCGGATGCAGGAGAATCACCGCGAGCGCGGTCGTCTCCAGTCCTTCGAGCGGGACACCGGCGCAGTGTTTCGCCCAGGTGTCGAAGAAGAACCGGCGCGCCTGCTCGCGGGAGGGGGAGAACATGTGGAGTGAAGGAGTGAAGGAGTGAAGGAGTGAAGGAGTGAAGGAGTGAAGGACCGACAGTCATCGGCCTGCCGGGTTCCGGTACTTACGCCTTCACGTCTTCACATCGTCACTCTTGTCCGGATACTCGCACAGGTCGCGGATCAGACAGGTCCCGCAGTCGGGCTTGCGCGCCTTGCAGACGTAGCGACCGTGCAGGATGAGCCAGTGGTGGGCGTCCTGCCGGAAACGGGGAGGTGTGATTCGCACTAATCGGTCTTCGACCTCGCGGACGGTCTTC
>JAEUMW010000427.1 GCA_016791345.1 Betaproteobacteria bacterium
CATGCGCTTTCGCGTCCATCACGAAACCCGCTATCGCTACCGCGCGCCGGTGACGCTCGGCGCGCACGTCATCAGGCTGCGTCCGCGCGAAGACGCGACCCAGCGGCTCGTCCACCACAGCCTCGTCATCGATCCCGCACCGGAAAAGGCGACCGGTGCCACCGATGCGGAGGGCAACGTCATCACCTACGCGTGGTTCACCGACGTCAGGACGGACGCGCTCACCATCACCAGTGCGTTCGAGGTCGAAACGCTGCGCACGGATGCGTTCGACTATCTGCTCGACGCCAACTTCACCGCCGTGCCGGTGCGCTATCCGATCGAGGTGGCGCGTGTCCTGCAGCCGTATCTGGCGGGAGAGGCCGCCGCGAGCGTGCGGGATTTCGCGACGGCAGTCCGCGGTGACGCGGGGGAGGCGCCGCCGGCGTTTCTGGATGCGCTGAATCGCGCGATCCACACGCGCACGCGGCTTGCCATCCGCGACGACGGGCGCCCCGCGCAAAGCGCGGCGGAGACGCTGGCGCTCGGGCGCGGCGCCTGCCGCGATGCGACCGTGCTCTTCATGGAGGCAGCGCGCTGCATGGGATTCGCCGCGCGCTTCGTGAGCGGCTACCGGCGCGGCGACCTCACGCGGCCGGACCGTCATCTGCACGCGTGGGCCGAGGTCTTCGTCCCGGGCGGCGGCTGGCGTGGCTGGGACCCGGTGGAAGGGGTCGGCGTGGCCGATCGGCACGTCGCGCTCGCCGCCTCCGCGGAGCAGATGCATACCATGCCGGTCTCCGGCGCGTATTTCGGGAGCGGCGTGGGCTCGACACTCGGCTATACGATCCGTATCGAGGCTGAGTCACATTACTTTCCCACTAGCAATTAGTGCAGCTTTGCGGCGACAAGGCGTACACTGCGCTCACGAGTGGGAGCCCAATAGGTGGTGCGGCGGCAAGACGCGCAAGCGCAAGGCTTGGCGGCGGTATCGCTGATCAAGCCGCCGTCACAAGCCATCATGACCGGTGCCAAAGGGAGGAATCAGTCATGTGGAAGCGTTATGCCTGTATTGCAGCGGCCGCCTCGATCGTCTCGGCGGGATCCGCTTTCGGTGCCTTGGACGACGCTGCAGCAACCGCAATATTGAGCAAGGCTGGCTGCAGAGCTTGCCACGCCGTCGACAAGAAGATGGTGGGGCCCTCTTATCAAGATATCGCCAAGAAGTACAAAGGCGATGCAAAAGCCGTCGCGACCCTCGCCGAAAAGGTGCGCAAAGGCGGCTCCGGCAACTGGGGCACGGTCCCCATGCCACCGTCCCCGCCGGAGAAGATCAGCGACGCCGACCTCAAGGCCGTCCTCGAGTGGATATTGTCGAAGTAAGCTGACCCGCGCAGTCCTTCTTCCCCGGGCGGGGTGCTCCTCGTCCGGAGATCGGCGTTACCTCGCGGGCGTTTGAGCTAAGTCAAGACGCCCCGAATTGGGATGTCCCATCATGGCGGACATTCCGCATGTCGACGAGCTGTGATGGAGGAGAGGCATGGGGGCGCATTTCGAGCGGGCTTGGGACTGTATGAACCTTCGGTTCGCCGCTGTCGGTGCTTTGCTGCTGCTAATCGCCTCTGCACCGGCGGCAGAGACGCCCAGCGCTCCGGTCGACCCGGCGAAGCCGCCGCCGCATCGCCCTCTGCGATCGAACGTCGTACCCGAGACGCCGCCCGCTCCGACCGAGCCCACGACCTTCTCCGGATACGCCGATGCGCCGCCGTTCAAGGTCGTGCCACAGAAGGACAAGCTTACCTTCTACCCGTGCTCCCAATGCCACAAGTACATGACGCCGAACCCGCAGCCCCGCAAACTCGAGGCGGCGCCGCATCCGGCAGCCCTGCAGCACGGCAACGGCCGCATCTGGTGCCTCAACTGTCACCTGATCGACGATCGCGACTTTCTGCGGACCGTAAGGGACCAGAAGGTGGACTTCGACGAGTCCTATCTCCTGTGCGGGCAATGTCACTTCAACCGCCAGAAGGACTGGTATCTGGGCGGCCACGGCAAGCGCGTGTACAACTGGCAGGGCGAGCGGATGCTCTATTCGTGCACGCACTGCCACGATCCGCACGACCCCGCGACCAAGCCGCGCGAACCGAGCAAGGTGCCGCCCGTGCGGGCCGGGCTGCAGCGGATGCCGCCCCCCGATCGCGAGACGCAGAGGGTCTGGGAGCGCCACGCGGTGCAACCGTCGGAGACGACCAATGAGCGATGAACACGAACGTCCCGACGAGCAGGGCAACTTCAGCCATTACCGCCGCCGGTTCCTGAAGGGGCTCGGCGTGGTGGGGGTCGCGGCGGCCGGCGCCGGTCCGGCGCGGGCGGCATGGGGTGGCAGCACGTTCCAGGATGCGCTGGGCGACTTCTTCCAGGACCACTACCAGCGTATGACGCCCGAGGAGATGAAGGACGCGCTCGCCCGCATCGAGCGCAAGGCGCAGCGCAAGTTCGGCGTGGACATCACCTGCGTCGACACGCCGCCGATTCCCGGGGTCGTATTCGGTTACGCCCTCAACATCTCCAAGTGCAAGGGCTACCGGGACTGCGTGTACGGCTGCATCCGCGAGAACAACCAGGGACGCGACTCGCAGGTGCAGTACATCCGCGTGCTCCAGATGGATAAGGGCAGCATGAATCTGGAGAAGTCCGAGCACTATTACACGCCCGAGTCGGTGCCCGTGGAAGGAAAGTTCTACCTCCCGGTGCAGTGTATGCAGTGCGACAACCCCCCGTGCGTGAAGGCTTGTCCGGTCGGGGCAACGTGGAAGGACGCGGACGGCATCGTCGTGATCGACTACAACTGGTGCATCGGTTGCCGGTATTGCATGGCGGCCTGTCCCTACTGGGCGCGTCACTTCAACTGGACCGAGCCGCAGATCCCTGCCGAGGAGTTGAACCCGGTGACGAACTACCTCGGCAACCGGCCGCGTCCGAAAGGGGTCGTGGAAAAATGCCACTTCTGCACCCAGCGCACGCGCAAGGGCCGGCAGCCCGCCTGCATGGAGGCGTGTCCCAC
>JAEUMW010000428.1 GCA_016791345.1 Betaproteobacteria bacterium
CGCTACGAATGGTTCAGCCGCGAGCGCATCGCCTATCTGGAGCGCTACCCGGATACCTGGAAAACGCTCGCGCGACTGCTGCCGCCGCGCCTTCTGTCCGCTGCCGACGGTGCCGTCGCCGTGTGCAGCGCACCCCGCAACCGCATATAATTCCACTATTTGCAGCGATCGCGCGGCTTTCCGCATGCAGCTCTATACCATCGGGGTCAACCACCACACCGCTCCGCTCGCCGTGCGCGAGCAGGTCGCCTTTGCCGGCGAGGGTGTGGAACCTGCGCTGCGCGATCTGGTCGACCGCCGGCCCGTGCAGGAGGCGGCGATCGTGTCCACCTGCAACCGCACCGAGCTTTACTGCAACACCGACGAGCCGAAGGCGGCCATCGACTGGCTTGCCGAATACCATCGTCTCGCCGCCCACAGCCTCCAGCCCTACGTCTACGCACTGCCCACCGAAGGCGCCGTCAAGCACGCCTTTCGGGTGGCGAGCGGGCTCGATTCGATGGTGATCGGCGAGCCGCAGATCCTCGGCCAGTTCAAGCAGGCGGTGCGCACCGCGGAGCACGCGGGCACGCTCGGCGTGCTGCTGCACAAGCTCTTCCAGCGCACCTTCTCGGTCGCGAAGGAGGTGCGCACACAAACCGAGATCGGGGCGAGCGCGGTGTCGATGGCTTCCTGTGCGGTGCAGCTGGCGGAGCGCATCTTCCCGTCGATCGCCGAGCAGAGCGTGCTCTTCATCGGCGCGGGCGAGATGATCGAGCTCTGTGCCACGCACTTCAGCGCCGCGCGGCCGCGCGCCGTCACCTTCGCCAACCGCACGACCGAGCGTGCCGAGGAACTCGGTCGGCGTTACAGCGCTTCCACCCTGAGCCTGACCGAGTTGCCCGAGCATCTGCCCGCGCACGACGTGGTGATCACCTGTACCGCGAGCCCGCTGCCCATCATCGGCAAGGGCACCATGGAGCGGACGCTGAAGGTGCGGCGCCACCGGCCGATGTTCGTGGTGGACCTTGCCGTGCCGCGCGACGTCGAGCCCGAGGTGGCGGAGCTCGACGACGTGTTTCTGTACACGGTGGACGATCTGGGAAGGGTGGCGCAGGACGGCGCGAGTTTGCGTCAGGCGGCGGTGGCACAGGCCGAGGCCATCATCGATCACAAGGTGCAGGACTTCCTGCACTGGCTGCAGAACCGTGAAGCCGTGCCTTCCATCCGTGCCCTGCGCGATCAGGCGGAGCGGGCGCGTCGTCACGAGATGGAGCGCGCGCTGCGGCGGCTCTCGCGCGGCGACGACCCGGAGCAGGTGCTCGATCACTTGAGCCGGGCGCTCACCAACAAGCTCCTGCACGGCCCCACCCACGCGCTCGGCAGCGCCGAGGCGGAAGACCGCCGCCAGCTTCTCGCCCTACTGTCCCGTCTCTACAACCTCCACCATCACGCATGAAGCCCTCCATCGCCGGAAAGCTCGATCAGCTTTCCCGGCGCCTGGCGGAGCTCGATCGCATGCTGTCGAGCGAGACCGCAACCGCCGATCTCGACGCGTTCCGCAAGCTGTCGCGCGAGCATGCCGAGATCGCGCCGGTGGTGGCGCTCTATCAGAGTTATCTCGGCGGCCAGGAAGACGTACGCACTGCCGAAGAGATGATGAACGACCCGGCGCTGCGCGAGTTTGCCGAGGAAGAGCTGCGCGCCGGCCGCGCGCAGCTGGAACGCATCGAGGACGATCTGCAGCGCGAGCTCTTGCCGAAGGATCCCAACGACGAGCGTAACGTCTTCCTGGAGATCCGCGCGGGCACCGGCGGCGACGAATCGGCACTGTTCGCGGCCGATCTCTTTCGAATGTACTCCCGCTTCGCCGAGCGTCATCGCTGGCAGGTGGACCTCGTGTCGCAGAGTCCGTCCGATCTCGGCGGGTACAAGGAGATCATCGCCAAGGTCGTCGGCAGCGGGGTTTACTCGAAGCTCAAGTTCGAGTCCGGCGGACACCGCGTGCAGCGGGTGCCGGTCACCGAAACCCAGGGCCGCATCCACACCTCGGCCTGCACGGTTGCGGTGATGCCGGAAGCCGACGAAGTCGGCGACGTCGTCATCAATTCGGCCGAGATCCGCATCGACACCTTCCGCGCCTCGGGCGCCGGCGGGCAGCACATCAACAAGACGGATTCCGCCGTGCGCGTGACGCACCTGCCCACCGGCATCGT
>JAEUMW010000429.1 GCA_016791345.1 Betaproteobacteria bacterium
AGGTCACCGCCGACAAGGTGCTGGAGCAGCTCGCGGGGACCGGCGGCACGGTGCTCAAGACCTCGCTCACGCACGAGGACGAGCAGAAGCTGCAAGCGGCGCTGAGCGCTCCCAAGGCCTGATCCCGCAGTCGTCCGCCGCACACGCTGCGGACGGCAACCGCAGCCTCCTCATCGAATCGTGACGATCGCCTGGACGGGTCGAGCGTGAGGGACCCCCGTCGAGCGTCACGCGCGGCGCCCGCGTGGCGCGCAGTACACTTCTGCGCGGCGCTTTCATTCCTGATGGCAGCGGTGGTGCACGGGTCGTGTGCCTTTGCGCAGACGACGGCCAGCGTGGCACCACCGCCCGTCGTCACGCAATCCTTCGCCGGCGGCTATGTCGGCTCGCCCGCCTGCGCCGAATGTCACCGCGCCGCCTTCGATGCCTGGGCGAAATCGCAGCATGCGCATGCCATGCAGGTGGCGGACGCGAAGAGCGTGCTCGGCGACTTCCGGAATGCAAAGTTCACCTACGCCGCTACCACATCGACGTTCTCCACCCGCGATGGCCGGTACTTCGTCCGCACCGACGGGCCGGACGGCAAGCTCGCCGATTTCGAGATCCGCTACACCTTCGGCCTCGAGCCGCTGCAGCAGTACTTGATCGAACTGCCCGGCGGCCGGCTGCAGGCGCTCGGCATCGCGTGGGACTCGCGGCCGAAGTCCGCCGGCGGGCAGCGCTGGTTCCATCTCTATCCGCGCGAGAAGCTGCGCGCGGGCGATCCGCTGCACTGGACCGGCATCGGCCAGAACTGGAACTTCATGTGCGCCGAGTGCCACTCGACCGACCTGCGCAAGAGATTCGACCCCGCCCTTGGCGAATATCGGACGACGTGGTCGGAGATCAGCGTCGGCTGCGAGGCCTGTCACGGCCCCAGTGCGGAACATCTGGCGTGGGCGAAGGCGAAAGCGTCAGGCAAGGCGACGAGCGCCGCCGACAGAGGGCTCGCCATCGCGCTCGACGAACGCAAGGGCATCCAGTGGGCGCCGGTGGCGGCCACCGGCAACGCACGGCGCAGCGCGCCGCGCACATCCTCGCGCGAGATCGACGTGTGTGCGCGCTGCCACGCGCGCGCCGCGCGCCTCTCCGACGATTATGTCCACGGCAAGTCACTTCTCGACACGCATCGGCCGGCGCGGCTGGATGAGGGGCTGTACTGGACCGACGGTCAGATGCGCGACGAGGTCTACAACTGGGGGTCGTTCCTGCAGAGCCGGATGCACGCGCAAGGCGTCACCTGTTCGGACTGCCACGACCCGCACACCCAGGCGCTGCGCGCGCCCGGCAATGCCGTGTGCGCGACGTGCCATGCGCCGGCGAAGTTCGACAGCGAGACGCACACGCATCACGCCAGGGGATCGGCGGGCGCGGCGTGCACCGCCTGTCACATGCCCACCACCACGTACATGCAGGTCGACCCGCGTCACGATCATTCCATGCGCATCCCGCGCCCGGACCTGTCGGTGAAGCTCGGCGTGCCGAACGCGTGCAACAACTGCCATGCGAAGAAGTCTGCGCAATGGGCGGCGGACGCGATCGCGAAGTGGACGGGCAAGGCACCTGTGGGTTATCAGACTTTCGCCGAGGCGCTGCACGCCGGCACGCTCGGAGCGCCGGGGGCACGCGATGCGCTGCAGACGATTGCGGATGATCCGGCGCAGCCGGCGATCGTGCGCGCCAGCGCCATCGACCGGCTCGGTCGCTGGCTGACTCCCGACACATTGTCGTCGGTGACCCATGCGCTCAACGACCCGGACCCGCTGGTGCGTCTTGCCGCGGTCGAAGCGCTGTCCGGCACCGATCCCGCGACGCGCTTGCGCTTCGTTCCGCGAATGTTGAGCGACCCGGTGCGC
>JAEUMW010000430.1 GCA_016791345.1 Betaproteobacteria bacterium
CTCTTCGCCGCGCTGCAGGTACGGCGCTACGTTGCGGTGGACATCTCGGCGGATTACTTGCGTGAATCGCTGGAGTTCCTGCAGCAGAAGCAACCCGCGATCGACATGCTCGGTGTCGGGCTCGACTTCTCGCAGCGCCTGACGCTGCCGCCGGAAGTCGGTGGCGGGCCGCGCACCTTGTTCTATCCCGGCTCCAGCATCGGCAATTTCACGCCCGAGGAAGCGCTCGATTTTCTGCGACGTGCACATGCCGAGTGCAACGGCGGTGCGCTGCTGATCGGTGTCGACCTGCTGAAGCCGGTCGACGTCCTCGAAGCCGCGTACGACGATCCGCTGGGCGTGACGGCAGCGTTCAACCGCAACCTGCTGCTGCACCTGAACCGCCTGGCCGCAACCGATTTCCGCATCCGTGACTGGCGCCACGTCGCCTTCTTCAACGCTGCCCACTCGCGCATCGAAATGCATCTCGAAGCCGTCCGCGAGACCGTCGTGCACTGGCACGAGGGCGAGCGGCGATTCGCCGCCGGCGAGCGCATGCACACCGAGAATTCCTACAAGTGGCGTGTCGACGACTTCGCGGCCCTGCTCCAACGTGCGGGCTTCTCGCGGCTGCGGCATTGGACCGACGCGCGCAAGTGGTTTGCCGTCTTTTCGGCTGCCTGCTGACAGCGGTGCTCAAGCGGCGCAGCTGCGAAACCCGCCATGCACGTCGTTGCGCTCCGGCGTGAAGAAGTTGCGGTAGCGCGGATGCGCCATGCGCGGCGACGTCGCCCGGCTCGCCCCGCGCAGCACGTAGCGGTCGCCGAACCAGGGCGCGGAATAATCGCGATACGGATGGGCGACGAATCCCGCAAAAGGCTCGAAGCGGCTCGCCGTCCATTCCCACACCTCGCCCCACCGGAACTCGGGCTGCGTCACTGCGGCGATTTCCCATTCGGCTTCGGTCGGCAACCGTCGTCCGGCCCAGCGACACCAGGCGTCGGCTTCGGCCCACGTGACGTGTGTCGCCGCGGCATCGAGCGGCAGCGGTTGCCATTTCCCGAAGCGCTGCTGTTCCCAGACGGCTTCGCGCCTGCGGACGTAGCGCGGTGGTTCGGCGCCGGTGGCGTCCAGAAACGGCAGATAGCGCCCCCAGCTCACGACATCCGCATCGATCTCGAAGGCGGTCACGTCGACGCGGTGTGCAGGAAGCTCGTTGTCGAACCCGAAGCCGCCGCCGCTGTAACCCAGCGTCCAGCTCTGCGCGGGCACAGTGAGAACGGATGTGGCGGATTGCCGCTGCGGTGTGGCGAGGAGCGAACCGGGCAAGGGGATGCTGAGCGCCTGCGCCATGTAGATTGCAGCCTCCGTGTGCATGTCCTCGTGAAACAGCACGAGGCGGAAGAAGTACAGATGGTCGTCGGTCTCGGGGGTGGTGGAAAGCAGCGCCAGCGTCTCCGCCAGTGCGTCCGCGAGATAGCCGCGCGTGCCCACCAGTCCGGGCAGCGGCAGCTGCCAGCGCGTGGCGTGCGCGACGCGACTGGAGTTGTAGAGATCGTCGGCCTGCAGGAGCCGACCGTTGGGTCGCGCGTGGTCGGGATCGCAGTCGACGCCGCGTGCGCGTTCCCGGTTGCGCGCGATCCAGTAGTCCTGGAACCAGCCGACGTGCCCGGCCTCCCACAGCGGCGGATTAAGTTGTTCCGAGTACGGTACCTGCAGCGCGCGGCCGAGTGCATCGACATAGGCATCGAGCAGCGAGAGCGTGCGCGCCCGGCTCTCGCGCAGCGCATCCGCGAGCACTTCGCGCCCGCCGGTGCGTGCGCTGTCGGCAGGACGAATGGGGAGGCCGGGATTCGGTTGCATCGGTGTCGCCCGAGAGTATGCCCCAAGTCGTCATCGTGAGCCCCGCGCTGCGCGCGGACAACAACGGCAACTGGCAGACGGCGCGGCGCTGGCAGCAGCACCTCTCGGACCGGTTCACCGTCCGCCTCGGCACGACGTGGCCGGATGCGAACGCCGGTCGCGACGCGGTGATGATCGCGCTGCACGCTCGGCGCTCGGCGGATGCGATTGCCGCCTGGAGCGCTGCGCATCCGGGATACGGCCTCGGCGTGGTGCTGACCGGTACCGACCTGTATC
Organism: Betaproteobacteria bacterium; assembly: GCA_016791345.1. Lineage (NCBI taxonomy): Bacteria > Pseudomonadati > Pseudomonadota > Betaproteobacteria > Betaproteobacteria bacterium. The sequence goes on from JAEUMW010000430.1 coordinate 2,119, forward strand.
GGGACGTCGCGACCGACCCGGCGGCGCGGCGTTCCCTCGCGCTCGCGCAACAGCTGGTCGTGCTGCAGGAACGCGGGCCGCTGGCGCTGCCTGACGAGGTGCGCAGCAAGGCGCGGGTCATCGTCCAGTCGACCACCGCACGGCGCGTGCTGCCGAAATCGACGCAGCGGCTGCGCGCGCTGATGGTCGGCCACCTGCGCGAAGAAAAGTCCCCGGAGACGTTCTTTGCCGCGGCCCGCCTGCTCGCCGCACACCGCGACATCCATCTCGACCACGTCGGGCAGTCGCTCGACGCGGCGCTCGGCGCAGCGGCGCGTGCCACGATGGCGGCCGCGCCCAACTATCGCTGGCTCGGCGGCCTGCCGCACGAAGTGGTGCGCCGGCGCATCCAGTACGCGCATCTGCTCGTCCACGCGAGCCGCATGGAGGGCGGCGCGCACGTCGTCATGGAAGCGGTGGCAAGCGGCACGCCGGTGCTCGCCTCGCGCATCGAGGGCAACGTCGGCATGCTGGGCGCGGGCTACGCGGGCTATTTCCCGTGGGGCGATGCAGGGGCGCTCGCCGCGCTGATCCTGCGCTGTCATGCGAATCGCGGGTGCGGCGCCGACGATCTCTTCCAGCAGTTGACCGAACAGTGCGGCGCGCGTGCGCCGCTCTTCGAGCCACGCACCGAACGAGCGTCGGTTCTCGCGCTCGTCGAGGCGCTGCTCGTCGCGCCCTGACGTTCACGCATCCTGCGGAAAACACGCCGCCCGCATCGAGACCCCGGCCCGATCAGGGGTCCTGCGGAATCACCGCGTGGCCGGGCCAGCGATCACGCGTGCCGGCGACATCGTCGCTCGCGCGGTGAAGCATCCGATACAGCACCGGCAGCACGAGCAGGTCAAGAGCGTCGACGAGAGGATGCCGCCGATCACCACGGTGGCGAGCGGCCGCTGCACTTCGGCACCGGTCCCGGTGGCGATCGCCATCGGGACGAAGCCGAGCGAGGCAACCAGCGCCGTCATCAGCACCGGGCGCAGCCGTGACATCGCGCCTTCGCGGATGGCGTCGTCGAGCGATCGACCTTGTTCGCGCAGCGCGCGGATGAAGGCGATCATCACCAGCCCGTTCAGCACGCCACGCCTGACAGGGCGATGAAGCCGACGCCTGCCGAAATGGAAAGCGGAATGTCGCGCAGCCACAGCGCCAGGATGCCGCCGGTGAGGCGAACGGCACGCCGGTGAAGACGAGCAGTCCGTCCTTGATGTTGCCGAACATGGCGAAGAGCAGCATGAAGACGAGCAGCAGCGCGACGGGTACCACGATCGTGAGCCGCCGCGACGCCGACTGCAGCTGTTCGAAGGTGCCGCCCCACGTGATCCAGTAACCGCTCGGCACGCTGATCTCTCCATCGAGCCGCGCCTGCGCTTGGCCACGAAGGAGCCGATGTCGCGGCCGTGCACGTTGGCCGTCACCACCACGCGCCACTTGGCGTTCTCGCGGCTGATCTGGTTGGGGCCCGGCGCCACTTCGATGCTGGCCACGTCGGCGAGCCGCACGTAGGGCGTCTGGCCCGCGCCGCTCGCCACCAGCAGCCGGATCGGGATCCGCCGCATCGCATCCAGGTCGGTGCGCAGTAGCGGACGCTGCAGTCGCGTCATGTCTGTTCCTCGCGAAAGAACGGAAAGCCGCCGCAACAGCGTCGGCGGTCAGCCAGGGGTGCTAGCGGAGAGCAAACGCGGCGCGAGCGCCGGTCGCGTTACGCGCGGGACAAGGGAGGGCGATCGATGCAGTCGGCGCCCAGACCCGCGAGCGGGACGGGCTGCGTCGGCAGATAGCGCGTCGCCGCCGGTTCGGCGAGCGCCAAGAACGTGGACGAGACGACGCCGGGATTCAGGACCAGATGACAGAAGCCATGCGCGACGGCGCATTGCACGCAGGTCGAGCCGTCGTCGGCGGGCGTGGAGGTGCCATCGTGCGTGAGATGGGAGATCTCCTCGCTCCCGGCCGCCTCGTGAGCGTGCAGCAGCTCGCCGGCCACCGCCCGCAGCGGCAGCCACAACAGCAGAAAGACGAGTGCGCAGCGGCGCAAAGAACTCATGGTGCCTCGACGAAAAAGGCGATTATCATTCCGCCTCTACATCCTGGCCGTCGCCGATGCCGAGCGCGCGCGGGACTCGTCCCTTTGCTGGCGCGCGAAATCGCTGCCAGACAACTCATCAGCGATGAGGGTTCCCTGCAATTCGACCGCCGTGGCCTGCCGGTCGAGCGAGCAGCCGATCCTCGCGGAGGTATCCCTTGCCTGACCACCCGACGAACATCGAAACCTCCCGCGTCGCCACTTCCGCAGCCGATCCCGTTTCGTCGCCGGGCCTGATCGAACTGCGCGACGCCTTGCGTCGCTTCTCTGCGGAACGGGACTGGGATCAGTTCCATACGCCGAAGAATCTCGCTTCTGCGCTGTGCGTCGAGGTTGCCGAACTGCTCGAACACTTCCAGTGGCTGACGGATGCGGAATCCGCGAACCTCGATACTGCGCAGCGCGCACAGGTACGCGAGGAAATCGCCGACGTGCTGCTCTACCTCGTGCGCCTGGCAGACCGGCTCGACGTCGATCTCATCGCGGCCGCCCGCGACAAGCTCGCGTTGAACGCCAGGAAATATCCCGTGGACAAGGCGCGCGGGAACCGACGCAAGTACACAGAGCTGTAGGTGACTGACTAAACCCGGCTGCGGGCGTTGTCGAACGGAAACAGGAATTCGGTGCTCCTGCCAATGGCGCGACTCGCCGAGACTCAAGCTCGTTCCGAAGGAGCAGGAAATCGCCAAGACAGCCTTGCATGAGATCGCCTAAAGCACCGTTGAACGCCGTCGTTCATCGCGGATACCAAAGCGCAATGGTTCCTGCTGCTGCCGGATTGCGAGCCAGCTCGGATGCCACGGGCCGATACACCTTTGCAATGAAAGGCGGTTTGTGGGCATCGAGGAACGCTTCTATCCTCGGCCACGTATTCACGAAGTTCTGTGCGAGTGCATGGAACGGCGCGTGTCCGACGACGATCAGCAGCCGAACCCGATGCCGAATGACAGCGGCCAGTTCGTTGGGCGTGTAGCGGATGCGCTCGTTGTGACTGATCGCAACCCGATCCTTGCTGCCGCAGTATTCCAGCCACTCCTCGTCCGGACCATCGGGAGGAAAGAGGTCGTGGTGCCGTTCGACGCGCAAGCCTGTGGCACTGAGGATCTCGGGAAAGCGCTTGCCCAGGTCTCGGTCTGTGAAGAAAACGCGCTTCAAGCCGCGCGCTCGTAGACTACCGCCTGTTCGATGTCTTCGATGGTGAGACCGTAGTCGCTAGCCAGTTCGGCCACCGTCTCCCCTGAATCGATGCGCTCAGCGATGACCCCGGTGGACACGCCGGCACGTAGTACGACTGGCCGCCCAAACGCGAGCTTCGGATCGATGGCAATAGGCCGACGCGCCGACTCGCCCGAAACGAACGGATACAGGCGCACCGGGAATTGCCATTCGTCCCAGTCCACGCGTTCGAGGTGTTCTTCGAATAGCTTGCGCATCGCCAACTGCCCTGACGCCGAGAGATCGATGAGCTCACCATACTTCTCCAGGAACAGCCTGCCGGCGTCGGTGCGCAGGTCTTTGCGCAACAAGAGCCGGTCAATTTTCTCGGCCCGTTCAGCAAAGCTCACGGCCTCTCGAACTGCCTTGATGGATACTCCATGCTCTGTCCGGAGTGACCGCAACACATGGGCTTCGATCAAATTCCAGAACGTCAGCAACAGCGGCTGCTTCTTCGGCGGGTGAATGAGCGGGCGAGAGTGTGCCACCACCCCGTCCGCTTTCGGATAAGCACGCCCGACTACCCACGAACGCAGCGTCGCGACCGGCAGCTTCAGGTAGCGAGCCGCCTCGGCCAAACCGTAAGCGGGCTGGTCCCGAAGCTCAATCTTCTGGTTGCGTCCGTCGGCTTTCATTCGCCTCACGACGTTGGTAGCGGGGACTGGACAAGCCATCAAAAGTGTTCTGCATGATGGAAGCAGGTGCTGCGACCGTCAAGCGTCCCCGGCGCGGAAAGTCACGGCTTATCTGGTGGAGGCCGTGTGCACCTGAGGACCGGAGTTGGACACCTACCCAACCAAGGATCACTTGCTCGAAATCTCTGTGTGCTCATGACCGGGCTTGAACTCCTGCTCCTGCTGCTGTTTGCCGCGGCAGGCTGGGCGTGGTGGGCCCTCCTGGAAGCCCGTGAGGCCGCGGTGAAGGCAGCCCGCGCCGCATGCAGGCTGGAGGAACTGCTGCTTCTCGACGATACGGTGGCGGTGGAATCGATGTGGCCGGTACGGGACGGCGAGGGCCGGCTGAGGCTGCGGCGGGTGTACGGATTCGAATACAGCGACACCGGCAACAACCGTCGCAAGGGCGCCATCGCCATGGTCGGTCGCTCGGTCCTGTCGATTCATCTCGACTCACAGCCACAGGCGTGATGTCCCGAGCAGCGTCGCGAGAATGACAGCAGGGGACCGAGGGCGACTGGCTACTCCCGGACGCAGCGCTTTGGACGGACCCCGCAGTCCCTGCCTTCAGGAGAGCGCGAGCACTGCCCCCGCTGCGCGCTGACCCGCGTTCAGGAATTCGAGCCCTTCCTGGCGCCGGCCCTGCCCCCAGTGCATCGCCGCCGGGCTGAACGTATGCCAGTAGAGGACGTTCTTTCCCGTGAAGATGCCCGAATCAAGAAGCTCTCCCAGCTTGGCGACCACCTTCGACGTGTAGGTCGTGTCGAGCCGAATGCCTTCGTCCGCCTCGAACGAGGCCATCAATTCCTCGGCGCGACCGAGTGGGACGCCGTAGCCGTGGTCGAACGGACTGTCGACCAGAGTAATGTCGCTCGCGTGGACTCGCCCCGATGCGCCAACGCGCGCCAGCACGCCGTTCGCGAGCCGTGCGATGGCGCGTCGGTGGCAGACGACGCGGTCAACGCAGCGCACGCCGATGAGCCGTACGTCGAGTCCCGCGAGTCGGAAGCCGGCGGTGAGCCCGGCCATCGTGCCGCAGGTGCCGGCACCGACCACGATCGCGTCGGGCTGCGGAATCTCGCCTGCGCGTACCTGCTCCGCGAGTTCCAGCGCCGCGTTCAGATGTCCGAGCGCCCCGGTCACGCTCGACCCGCCGGGTGCACACCAGAACGCGTCAGCGGACGTGGCAAGCTTGAGTGCTGCGACGCTTGCCGCGCCGACGGCACCGCGCCGTCCTGCATGCAGAGAGAGGCTTGCACCGGCCGCGGCACTGAAGTTCGCGTGGGTGTCGATTTGGTGGCTGCGTACCGGAACGAAGTGCTCGACCTCGACGTCGAGGCCGACGCGGGACGCCTGCGCCGCAAGGGCTGCGACGAAGTTGGAGCCGAGCGGAGCCACCGTGACGATTCGAGACGCCCCGCGCGCAAGCGCTTCGCCGAGTATGAACTCCAGGTTGCGCACCTTATTGCCCCCGTACAGGGTGGCCGTGCGATCCTCGCGCTTGATGAACAGCCGGTCGTGACCCCAACGTTTTCCCGCAACTGCGAGTCGGCCAACGGGGGTCCGTTCTGCGAGCTGCACCCATGGGATGGAGGTGGCAAGCTGGGGAAAGAACCGGAACAGCGCTGGCTGGGACATGGATCGCTCCTTTGAAGGTCCCGCGGCTGAACATCGATCCGCGTGCGACCATTCTCGGGAGACGGGCTTCTTGGGTCTGTGTCACGGTGCGCCGGCTTCTTGTGAAAAATTACCAAGCCACAAGAGACGACGGCAACGCCCTCGATCGACTCCATGGTGGTCCTTGCAGGGCGCTACGTCGACGAAGACGATGCGGGAGCATTTGCGCTCGCGGCGGCGTAAGGATCGACGTTCAGCGGGTGCAGTCGTTCGAGGCGAAGTACGCCCCGGACAACGTGTGTTACCTCAACGCGTGGTCCCTTTTGTCGACGCTCGCGAGGGGGAAGATCAGGCGCAGAGGCCTGAGTCACGTCGCGGTCTCGGCCCGCGGCGGGCGGACGATCCCGGTGCGCTACTCGATGTTCTGCACCTGCTCGCGCATCTGCTCGATCAGCACCTTGAGCTCGACGGCGGTCTTCGATACGGCGTCGTCCGCGGCTTTCGAGCCGAGGGTGTTGGCCTCGCGGTTGAGTTCCTGCATCAGGAAGTCGAGTCGCTTGCCGACGGTGCCGCCGCGCTCGAGGACGCGACGCACCTCGACGAGATGCGTGCCCAGGCGCGAGAGTTCTTCGTCGACGTCGCTGCGTGTCATGAAGAGCGTCAATTCCTGACGGATGCGATCGTCGTCGGCGCTGTTGATGGCTTCCCTGAGCCGCGTCGCGAGCTTCTCCTGGAAGGCGGCCAGCACCTGCGGCATGCGCGGTGCGACGGTGGCGACGAGCGTCTCCATCTGCGTCACGCGGTCGAGGAGGAAGGCCTTCAGGCGTTCCCCTTCACGCGTGCGGAAGGCATTGAAGTCGTCGAGCGCCGTGCGGGCGAGCGTGAGGCAGAGTTCGCGCATCGCATCGAGCGGCAGGACATTGGCGGCGAGCACCCCAGGCCAGCGCAGCACGTCGATGACCCGCAGTCCCTCGCTGTCGGGAAGCAGCGCCTGCACCTGGCGGTTGAGCGTGCCCAGGCGGCGTGTGAGCGCCTCGTTGATCTCCAGGTTCGATGCTGCCGCCGTTGCCTGGGTCCAGTTGAGGCGGCATTCGAGCTTGCCGCGCGACACCTTGCCGGCGAAGATCTCCCGCAGCGCCGGCTCGACGAACCGCAGCTCTTCCGGCATCCGCAGCTGGACGTCGAGAAAGCGGTGATTGACCGCCCGCAGTTCGAGATTGAGCACGCCTTCGGGCAGTTCGCGTGCGACGCTGGCATAGCCGGTCATGCTGTAGATCATCATCGCTCCCCGAATCGTTGTTCTCGGTCCTGCCGCTTTCCGTGCGGGTGCCCGCGCACCCGTGGCGGGGCGCGGAAAGATACCACATAATGTGCCCCCTCTCACGGGCGCCGCAAGCGGTGAAACGCGCGGGCAACGAGGCATGAAGCTCAGGATCTTTCAGGACAGCCGCATCGGGCGCCGGCACGGCAACCAGGATCGCACGGGGTTCGCCTATGCGGCGCACCGGGCACTCCTGGTCGTCGCCGACGGCATGGGCGGTCATCCGCGCGGCGAGCTTGCCGCCGAGATCGCGGTGGAGCACGTCCTCCGGCGTTTCGCGGACTGGGCGCGTGAAGACGGCCGGGATGCGGAAGGCATGCTGCGCGGGGCGCTCGACGAGGCACACCGCGGGATCCGCGAACGCGCGCGGGAGGACCGGCTGCCGGATTGGCCGCGCACGACGTGCACGGTCTGCGTCATTGTCGATGCGACGGCGACCTGGTGCCACGTCGGTGACTCGCGCCTGTATTTCGTGCGTGACGGTGAGGTGCTGGCCACGACGCGGGATCATTCGGGTGCGTGGCTTCTGGTCGAGCAAGGTCTCATCGACCCCGAGGAGGCGCGCGTGCACCCCGATCGCAACTTCGTCTACAACTGCCTGGGGGGCGATAGCGCTCCCGAGGTGGAGGTGTCGCCGGCGACGGCGCTCGTCCGTGGCGACCGGATACTGCTTTGCAGTGATGGCCTGTGGTCGCCGCTCACGAACGCCGAGATCGTCGCCGCCGTCGCCCGTGATCCGTCGCCGACCGGACTCGAACCGCTGCTGCGCGAGGCGGAGGAGCGGGCGGGCGTCTACGCGGACAACCTGAGCTACGTCGTCGTTGCCGTGGGCGACGAAGCAGACGAAGATGGGATCGAGATCGATACCCTGGCGCCGGGCGAGGCCGTCGTCTGCTGCGGACCGACGCCGCCCCTTTGAGCCCGACGCGCGCCGACGACGCCTGACATGACCATAGAACGCACTGCCGGCCGACGCCCCGACGAGCTGCGGCCC
>JAEUMW010000431.1 GCA_016791345.1 Betaproteobacteria bacterium
GACCGACGCACCGCCGCGCGCCTTCGGCCCGAGCGCGCCGCAGTTCGGCATTTCGTCGGTCAGCATCACCATCGAGTCGCCGATGCGGATGGCGGCGTGAATGAGCTTCCCGGGAGCGCCGTCGACGCGGCACATCTCGACCGCATCGAACGCCTTCTTGTAGAACTCGATGGCGTCGGCAGCACCAGCACACACGAGGTGTGGGGTCACGCTATGCATCCCGTCCGGAATCGGTTTCACTTCGGCAGTGCTCATTGTCGTTCCTCCTGCTGGGTTGATCTGCAAGATCGGGCATCCGCAACCGGATCATCGCCCGCACCACGCTACGACGAACCACGCAACGCGAGATCGACATCGGTCGCGAAATATTCGCTGCACGTGCGCGAGGCCGAATTCCCGCACGAGCGACTTCGGTCGATGCGCACGCACCATGACCCGGTGGTGCCCGCGCCGACGGCGCCCGGTCCAGCGAGTGGGGAAATGTGACCGCGATGCACAGCGATGATTCCGGGCCGACGCGCTTGCCCAAGCAGCCGCACGTGATCGCCTTCGACGATGCGCCCTTCGCGCGCGAGCACCGCGGCAACGTGCTGTTGGTTGGCGCCGTGTTCGCCGGCCTGCGCCTGGAAGGTGTCGTCACCGGAGCCGTCCGCCGCGATGGCAGGAACGCGACGCGAGTCATCGCCAGTCTCATCGCCAAAAGCCGCTTCCGGCAGCAGCTGCACGCCGTGCTACTGCAGGGGATCGCAGTCGCTGGCTTCAATGTAGTCGATCTCGCCGCCCTGCACCGGGAAGTGGCGCTGCCGGTCCTCGTCGTGGCACGCAGGAAACCCGACCTGACGGCGATCCGCCGGGCCTTGCTCGATCACGTGCGCGGTGGCGCGCGCAAGTGGCGGCTCATCGAGCGGGCCGGGCCGATGGAAGCAATCGGCGGTCTCTGGGTTCAGCGCACCGGCATCTCGTCGCAAGCTGCCGAAAAACTGCTCGCTCGCCTCACGCCGCGCGGTCGACTCCCGGAACCGATCCGCACCGCTCATCTGATCGCCGGCGCGCTCGCCCCCGGCGAAAGCCGGCATCGCGCCTGAATTCACCCAGCTGCGGCCTGCCGCTCGTCCCTATTCGGCCGTTTCCACCGGGTATCCAGTGGCATACGTGTTGCCTTTCAGCATGCACGCAGAACGCGAGTGCCGACCTGCTCCCGGCCTCCAGTCCAAAAGAACTCTGTGCCGGCGCCCGTCTTCGGACCGCGTCCTCCGTGGGCGAACCGAGGCCTGGCGACGGCAAGGGTGGTGTTGGGGAAACTTCGAAGGGGCGTAGTACAGCCCCTTCTTTTTTTTCTTGGGATTCCAGTTGAAGTCACGGCTGCGGACCGCAGCGATCGCCGCAAGCCTGGCGGTTCCCACGGCCCTGGCAGGCGACGCTGAAGACACCGTCACGGCAACGCTGCATGCCTTTCGCGTCGAGCAGGCTGCCGGCAGCCCGGAGCGTCTGATCCCTGCACTCGAAGCCCGCGCCGGCGACATCGTCGAGTACCGCGCCGAATACCGCAATCACGGCAAGACCACGGTGAGAAACTGGAAGTCGCCGTTCCCCTTCCCTTAGGGATGACTTACGTAGCCGGCAGCGCGCAGCCCGCAAGCGTGCTAGCGAGCGAAGACGGCGTTGCGTTCGGACCGGTTCCGCTGCTGCGCACGGTGACCGATGCCCGGAAACGCGAGCGGCTTACGCCCGTGCCGCTCGCCGACTACCGCTTTCTGCTCTGGCGGATTGCGCGCATCGAGGCGGAATCGTCGGTGCTGCTCTCGCTGCGCATGAAAGTGACGCGTCCCCCCACCGCAGTGAAATAAGCGCCGCGACTACGCGGCCCCGCCGCCCATGACTTCCGCAATGGCGCAGGTAAGGCGTCGCGCGGTCGGCAGATGCAGGAACTCGTTCGGGCCGTGGGCGTTCGATTGCGGTCCCAGTACACCGGTGACCAGGAACTGCGCCCCCGGGAACTTCGCTCCGAGCATGCCCATGAACGGGATCGACACGCCTTCGCCCATGAACACCGCGGAGCGGCCGAAGTAGTTCGTCGAAGCGTGCTCGATCGAGGCCGCGAGCGCGGATGTGACCGGTCCCGCGCACCACCCGCTGGATGCCTGCTCGCGCTCGAAGGTGACACGCGCGCCGTAGGGCGGATCCGCCTCCAGGATCTCCTTCAGCCGCCGTGCCGCCACGTCGGCGTCCGCGGTCGGCGGCAAGCGGAAGGACAGCTTGAACTCGGTCTTCGGCCGCAGCACGTTGCCCGCCGATTCCAGAGACGGCAACCCCGCCGCACCGATGACTTCCAGCGCAGGCTTCCAGGTGCGATTCAGGATGAGCTGCCCCGCATCCCGCGACACCGGACCGCACCCGCAAGCGAACGGAAACTTGTCGTGCACATGGCTGCCAAGGACGTGCGCGGCGTGCTGCGCCTGCTGGACGCGATCCGCGGGGATGTCGACGTGCAGCTCGCGCGGGATGATCTCGCCGGTCGCGGCGTCCTCGATGCGTGCCAGCAGCTGCCGCGCGATGCGGAAGGTCGACGGGACGATGCCGCTCGCGTCGCCGGAGTGCACGCCGAGTTCCAGCACCTCCACCGTCAGCGTGCCGGCGACCAGCCCGCGCAGGCTGGTGGTCGCCCACAACTGCTCGTAGTTGCCGCAGCCCGAATCCAGGCAGATCACCAGCTCCGGCGTGCCCAGCCGGCCGGCGAGCGCATCGATGTACGCAGGCAGGTCGGGGCTGCCGCTCTCTTCGCTGCATTCGAGGAGCAGCACGCAGCGCGGGTGCGACGAGCGCTGGTCGGCAAGTGCGATCATCGCTCCGAGCGCGGTGAACAGCGCATAGCCGTCGTCCGCCCCGCCGCGACCGTACAGGCGTTCGTTCTCGATCACCGGCTTCCACGGCCCGAGATCCTCGCGCCAGCCCGAGAACTCCGGCTGCTTGTCGAGGTGCCCGTAGAGCAGCACGGTGCCCGGCCGCGTGCCGGGAATCTCGACGTAGACGAGCGGCGTGAGCCCGGGCAGCCGCACCACTTCGAGGGTCATTCCCGGGATGCGATGCGCCTCGCACCAGTCGACCGCCAGCCGCACCGCGTCCTCCAGGTAGCCGTGCCGCTTCCAGTCGTGATCGAAGAACGGCGACTTGGCCGGGATGCGGATGTACTCCGTGAGCGTTGGCATGACCGATTCCTGCCACAGCGCATCGACGAAGCGTGCGAGCTTGGGTGACTCCATAATAACTCCGGGTGGGCGTTCGCGAGTGCAACGAGTGTAGCCCGGCCGTGAGGGCCGAACAACGCGGGCCGGGCGCGCTATTGAATTCGCCCTGGGCAAACACCATTTCGTTTGACACGGGACAGCGCAAGGCGATGGCGCCTGCGGCTGGCCGCGCGCAATCCAAGGAGACGTGATGAGGTATCGCGATTCGAGTGCCTGGATGTGGGCCGAGGCCTGCGAGCTGGTGGAGCGGGCGGATCGCCTGCACCGGCAGTTCTTTCAGCTCGGCGAGACGCGTGCGCACCGACCAGTGTGGGAACCGCCGGCAGATGTCGTCGAAACCGCGCGCGGCGTGCGCGTCGTGGTGGCCTTGCCCGGCGTGCCGGCAGATCAGGTGGTG
>JAEUMW010000432.1 GCA_016791345.1 Betaproteobacteria bacterium
CTTGCCATAGTCCATCTTGTAGATGTGGTCGCCGGCGAGGATCAGCACATAGTCGGGGTCGAACTCGCGCAGAATGTCGATGTTCTGGAATACGGCGTCGGCGGTACCCTGATACCAGAGTTCCTCGATCCGCTGCTGGGCGGGCATCAGTTCGACGAACTCCTTGAACTGCCCGGCGAGGAAAGACCAGCCGCGCTGGATGTGGCGGATGAGACTGTGCGACTTGTATTGCGTCAACACGCCGATGCGACGAATGCCCGAGTTGACGCAGTTCGAAAGCACGAAGTCGATGATGCGGAACTTGCCGCCGAAAGGCACGCCAGGCTTCGCTCGCCAGTCGGTCAGGTGCGCAAGACGGCTCCCCCGGCCGCCTGCGAGCACGATGGCATACGTGTTCTTGGTGAGAAGACTGATGAATCGGGGTGCGGATTCGGGTGTCACCGTTGTCGCGTCCTTGCGTGGATGTTGGATCGGTTCCAGATTGCAGCACCCGCGACGAGAACGCGAGCCTGGCCTCCCGGGACTACGGCTATAATGGAGCTTCTTGTATGCTCATGAAACACGACCTCCCACCCGAAGTCAATCGGCTTGCGGAGCGCCTTCTCGAGGCCCGCCTGCACGATCCCTACGCCCTGCTCGGACTGCATGCACGCGGCGACCGACAGATCGTCCGCGCGTTCGATCCGCACAGCAATGCTTTGTCGATCGAAACGCCCGAGGGATGGTGCCCGATGCGGCGAATCGGCGTGGCCGGGCTCTTCGAATGGTCCGGTACCGGTCTGCCGAAACACTATCGCCTGCAGTCCCAGGAAGGCGACAACGTCCGCATCCGCCATGATCCGTATTGTTTTGCACCCAGCCTGACGGACCACGACCTCTATCTCTTCAACGAGGGCCGCTTCCACCAGGCGCATCGGGCGCTCGGTGCCCAGCCCATGGTGGTGGACAGCGTGGCTGGTTTCCGCTTTGCCGTCTGGGCGCCGAACGCCGAGCGCGTGTCGGTCGTGGGCGACTTCAACCGCTGGGACGGCCGGGTGCATCCGATGGTGAGCCGCGGCTCGAGTGGCGTCTGGGAGCTTTTCATTCCCGATCTGCCTAGCGGCAGCCTATACAAGTTCGAGATCCGTAACCGTCATTCGGGTCGGGTGTTCGTCAAGTTCGATCCTTACGGCCAACAATTCGAGCTGCGCCCGGGCACGGCGGGCCGTACTTGCCCGCCGACCGCCCATGCCTGGCAGGACGGCGACTGGATGGCACATCGCGCCGCGTGGGACTGGCTGCATGCGCCGATCAACATTTATGAGGTGCATGCCGGCTCGTGGCGACGTCATCCGGATGGGCGCTTCTACAGCTATGACGAGCTTGCTGCTGCCCTCGTCCCCTACGTGCAGGAGATGGGCTACACGCACATCGAACTCTTGCCCATCTCGGAGCATCCGCTCGACGAGTCGTGGGGCTACCAGACTACCGGCTACTTCGCGCCGACCAGCCGTCACGGCGATCCCGACGGACTTCGGCGTTTCGTCGACGCCTGCCACCGGGGCAGTATCGGTGTCATCCTGGACTGGGTGCCCGCGCACTTCACCTCCGATGCGTGGGCCCTCGCACGGTTCGACGGCACCTCGCTCTACGAGCACGAAGACCCGCGTTTGGGCCTGCATCGGGACTGGGGCACCCACGTCTTCAACTTCGGCCGAAACGAGGTGAAGAGTTTCCTCCTCGCTAGCGCAAACTACTGGTTATCGGAGTTTCACATCGACGGGCTGCGGGTCGACGCGGTCGCGGCGATGCTCTACCTCGACTACTCGCGTAAGCCTGGTGAGTGGCTGCCCAATCGGTACGGCGGTCGCGAGAACCTGGAGGCGATCGACTTCCTCCGCGAACTCAACGTCATGGTGCACGAGCAGTTTCCCGGCGCACTCACGTTCGCCGAGGAATCGACCGCGTGGCCAATGGTTTCGCGCCCGGTCTACCTGGGCGGTCTCGGTTTCTCCATGAAGTGGAACATGGGCTGGATGAACGACACGCTCGCCTACATGGGGCGCGACCCGATCCATCGTCGCTTTCATCACGAGTTGCTGACCTTCGGCCAGATCTACGCTTATTCCGAGAACTTCGTGCTGCCACTCTCCCACGACGAAGTGGTCCACGGGAAGTATTCACTGCTCGGCAAGATGCCCGGCGACGGCTGGCAGAAGTTCGCGAACCTGCGGCTGTTGGCACTGTATCAACTCACCTCCCCCGGCAAGAAGCTCAACTTCATGGGCAACGAGTTCGGGCAGGGGCGCGAATGGCAGGTGCAGTGGGAGCTGGAATGGGCGCAGTCGTCGATCCCCATTCACGCCGGCACGCAGCGGTTTGTGCGCGACCTCAACGTGCTGTACCGCGACTGTCGCGCGCTTCACGAGTTCGATTTCTCGCAGCAGGGGTTCTCGTGGATCGACTGCCACGATGCAGACCAGTCCGTGGTGAGCTATCAGCGCCGCGGCAGGGATGGATCGTTCGTCGTGGTCGTGCTGAACTTTACGCCCGTCCCGCGACACGACTACCGCATTGGCGTCCCCGCAGCGGGCACATATCACGAGGTTCTGAACAGCGACTCGGAATTCTACGGCGGCTCGAACGTCGGCAACGCCGGACACATCCAGTCCTCGGGCCTGTCGTGGATGGGGCTCGCGGACTCGCTGGTGATCGACCTTCCGCCGCTGGCGGGTCTGTTGCTGCGGCTCGCCTAAAGCGACCGACTAAGCGGCGATCCCCACGCTGCGCCGGGCGTCATCCCGCTGTGCCTTGCGCGCTTTCTTTGCGGCGTACATCGCTTCGTCTGCCCGTCGCAGTAGCGCGCTGGCATCCGGGGCGTCGTCCGGATAGACACTGACTCCCATGCTCGCCGAGAGCGAGAGCTGCAGACTGCCTTCGTTCACGGGAGAGGACAGTCGCCGCTGGATATGGCCGAGGACGCGCTCGACATCCTCGCGGTCACGCACGTTCTCGATAATCAGCACGAACTCGTCACCGCCGTAGCGGGCCACCGTGTCGCTGGTACGCACAGCCTCGCGTAACCTGGCGGCGGTCACCACCAGCAACCGGTCGCCGACGGCGTGACCATGCGTATCGTTTACCGGCTTGAAATGGTCGAGGTCGATCATGACCAGGCCAACCCTGGTGCCGCACCGACGTGCGTGCTCGATGGCGCGGTCGAGCCGATCGTCGAGCAGCATGCGGTTTGCAAGTCCGGTAAGCGCATCGTGTGAAGCCTGCATTCGATGCTTGGCGGCGCTTTCCATGAGTCTCCGATTGGC
>JAEUMW010000433.1 GCA_016791345.1 Betaproteobacteria bacterium
GACACCGCGTTGATCGGTGCCTGCTGGGCGGGCGCCGGCGTGTCGCTTCTGGTCGTCGCGAACCGCTTCAGCGGTCCCGCGCTGCTCACCCTCTTCGCGCTCTACCTGTCGCTGTACCACGTCGGACAGGTCTTCCTGCAATACCAGTGGGATCTGCTGCTGATCGAGACCGGTTTTCTCGCCTGGCTGCTCACCAGCGGGTCGCGCATTCCACTGTGGCTGCTGCGCTGGCTGCTCTTCCGCTTCATGTTCCTCTCCGGCGCGGTGAAACTGGCAAGCGGCGATCCCGCCTGGTCGTCGCTGAAAGCGCTCGACTACCATTTCGAGACGCAGCCGCTGCCGACCCCGCTCGCGTGGTATGCGCACCAGTTGCCGGAAGACGTGCATGCCTTGCTCGCTGCCGCGCACTTTACGATCGAACTCGTGCTGCCGTTCCTCGTCTTCCTGCCGCGCCGCTTCCGCTTCATCGCGGCCGCGGGCTTCCTCGCGCTGCAACTCGCGATTCTCGCGACCGGCAACTACGGATTCTTCAACCTGCTCGTGCTGGCGCTGACACTGACGCTGCTCGACGATCAGTTGCTGCGCGGTGTGCTGCCCGCACGATTCGCCGCCGCAGTGGCGATGCGCTCACCAAGAGCGCCGCGGCACACGCTGGTGCTCGCCTTGAGCGTGTTCGCGGTGGTCGCGGTCGCTATAGGGGCGGCGCAGATGCAAAGACGCATCGAACTCGTGCCCAACGCGGTGGACTTCGGACCGATCACCGCGCTGCGTCTCGTCAATCCCTATGGCGTATTCGCGCACATGGTGAGGGACCGGCGCGAAATCGTGATCGAAGGCTCAACGGACGGCGTCGACTGGCGGGAATACGTGTTCCGCTACAAGCCAGGGCCGGCGGATCGCGTCCCGCCGTGGAACGCGCCGCATCAGCCGCGCCTCGACTGGCAGATGTGGTTCGCGGCGCTCGGCGAAGCGCGCGACAACCCTTGGTTTACGCGCTTCCTCCGCCGACTGCTGGAAGGCTCAGGTGACGTAACTGCGCTCTTGGAGACCGATCCCTTCGCGGGACAACGACCCAAGTTCGTGCGCGCGACGCTCTACCGCTATCGCTTCGCGACGCCGTCGGAAAGGGCACGCGGACTCTGGTGGGTGCGCGAGCCGGAGCTCGAATACCTTCCCCCGGTTACGCTGGAAACCATCGAACAGGCGCGGCAGCGCGGACCTATCGACTCGCTGTTCCGGTGGCGGTAAGAAGGGGAGGAAGCGGTCGTACACACCAAGTGACGGCCCCAATACTCGCTCGGTCCGCGAACCGGAGAAACCCTAAGACGAAAAGTTGCCGTATGTGTATAAAATGTGTAATGTTTCAGCATCAGTGACCGCGTAACAAAATGGAGGTAAGCCATGGCCGACAAAAAGGAAAAAGTTCGATTGAGTGCGGATCTATCCGCTGACGTAGCTGTTGCCTTGCAGCAATTAGCGCTCGATCAGGGGATTACTTTGACAGAAGCGTTAAGCCGTGCAATCAGCACAGAGTCGTACCTGCACCAGAAGCGAAGTGCCGGTGGAAAGGTCTTGTTGGATGAGGACGGCAAGCTAAAGGAACTGGTCTTCATGCCCGGTTCAAGAAAGGATGGTCGTGGTTGAGCGCCCTGCGGTCGATGGGGATGACGCCAATCCGCGCATCACGGATGAGGCCGGGTCCTTGACAACTGGCCAATCCAAGGAAACGTTGGAAAAAACGCCCCGCGAGCTGGATGCAACGGTTCCGGAGGGCGTGCCCCTGCCATCTCTAGGTAGGCTCGAAGAGAAAAAATACGACGTCGAGCGCTCGACTCACGAAGCCCGCAAGCTTATCGCCTATTGGCTACTTGGACTGCTCACACTCTTGGTGGTTGGAGCATTTGTCGGACTCTTGGGGGTAATCACCGACGGGCCGAGCTTTGAACAACTCAAGGCGTTGGTCGAACTGATCTTAGGGCCAATCATCACCCTCGTATCCGCGGCAACTGGCTTCTACTTCGGTGCGAAATCCGTCTCAAGCAAAGAGTGACTCAACCAACAAGATATCTAAGGGCCTGTCGCGCGACATTCGTGCGTGAGAGCGGGTGGCCTGAGCTGCCAATCAAGGCACACCACGCAGTCGGGACCGAGCGTCTAGGCGAGGAGCGCAAAGCTAGACCGAGGACAGAGCCACAGGCAGGCGCCCCGGCTCGGGGCCGCCAGCTTGCGCCATGTCCGGCCTCGGCCGCGACCTGGAAGCTGCGCAGCAGTCGAGAGCGGGAGCGGGCGAATCGGCCGGACACCCGATCACAGCCTCTCTTCGACCCAGTCCCGTACTGATGACAGAGCCGCGGGCAGACGTCCCGGCTCGGTACCGCCTGCCTGTGCCATGTCCGGGCGCCCCCCGCCCTTGCCACCGACCTGCCCCGCCACGTAGTTGGCGAGCTCGCCCGCCTTCACCTTTGCCGTGAGGTCGGGCGTCACGCCGACGACGAGCGATACCCGCTGGCCGTCGACCGACGCGAGCACGATGGCGGCGCTCTTGAGCTTGTCCTTGAGCTTGTCGATCGCCTCGCGCAGCGCCTTGGAGTCCGCCCCGTCGAGCGCCGCGGCGAGCACCTGCGTGCCCTTGACCGCGACGGCCTCGCCCGCCAGATCGTCACCCTGACTGGAGGCGAGTTTCGACTTGAGCCGCGCGAGCTCCTTCTCGAGCTGGCGCACGTTCTCGACGATCTGGCCGATCTTCTGCGTCACTTCCTGCGTCGGCGTCTTGAGCGAGGCGGCGACCTCTTCGAGTTGCGCCTGCTGCTGTTGCACGTAGGCGAGTGCCGAATCGCCCGTCGTCGCTTCGACCCGCCGTATGCCGGCGGCAACCCCGCCCTCGGACAGGATCTTGAAGAGGCCGATGTCACCGGTGCGGCTCACGTGCGTGCCACCGCACAGTTCGGTGGAGAAGTCGCCCATGCCGATCACGCGCACCTCGTCGCCGTACTTCTCGCCGAAGAGCGCCATGGCACCGCTCTTTATCGCCTCGTCGTACTTCATGTGACGCGGCTGCACCTTCGAGTTGCGGCGGATCTGCTCGTTAACGAGCGCTTCCACGCGGCGGATCTCGTCGGCCGTCATCGGCGCCGGATGCGAGAAATCGAAGCGCGTCTTCCACTGATCGACGAGCGATCCCTTCTGCGTGACGTGCGTGCCGAGCACCTTGCGCAGCGCCGCGTGCATGAGATGCGTCGAGGAATGGTTGTACATGGTGCGGGTGCGCGCCGCCGCATCGACGTGCGCCATGACCTGGTCGCCGACCGCGAGCCGGCCGGTACGCAGCAGCCCCTTGTGGCCGAACACTTCGGCCTGGATCTTCTGCGTGTCGGTGACACTGAACGTGCCGTTGCCCGAGTGCAGTTCGCCGATGTCCCCGACCTGACCACCAGACTCGGCGTAGAACGACGTCTGGTCGAGCACGACGACCGCTTCCTGACCGGCCTCGATGAACTTGACCGCCGTGCCCTCGCGATAGAGGGCGACGACCTCGGCTTCCAGCGTCAGGGTGTCGTAACCGTGGAACCGGGTTGCGCGCCCAACGTAATCCACGCCGGTCTGCATCTGGAACCGCGACGCGGCACGTGCGCGTTCGCGCTGGCGCTGCATCGCCTCCTCGAAGCCGGCGAAATCCACCGTGATGCCGCGCTCGCGCGCGATGTCCGCCGTGAGGTCGACCGGGAAACCGAAGGTGTCGTAGAGCTTGAACACCATCTCGCCATCGAGCATGCGGTCCTCGCGCTTGAGCGCGCCCTCCAGCACCTCCATGCCATGGTGCAGCGTCTCGGCGAAGCGCTCCTCCTCCTGTCTGAGCACCTGCATCACGCGCTCCTGCGCCGTGACGAGCTCGGGATACGCCTCGCCCATGATCCGCACCAGGTCCGGCACGAGCGCGTAGAAGAACGGCTCTTTCTTCCCGAGCTTGTAGCCGTGGCGGATCGCGCGGCGGACGATGCGGCGCAGGACGTAGCCGCGACCCTCGTTGCCGGGAATCACGTCGTCGGTCACGAGGAAAGCACAGGCGCGGATGTGGTCCGCGATGACCTTGAGCGAGTTGCTGTCGAGGTCGCGCGCCCCCGTCTCGCGCGCCGCTGCACGGATCAGATCCTGAAAGAGGTCGATCTCATAGTTGGAGTGCACACCCTGCAGCACCGCTGCGATACGCTCCAGCCCCATGCCGGTGTCGACCGAGGGCTTCGGCAGCGGATGCAGCGTGCCGCGCTCGTCGCGGTTGTACTGCATGAAGACGAGATTCCAGATCTCGATGAAGCGATCGCCTTCCGCGTCTTCCGAACCCGGCGGCCCGCCCTCCACTTCCGGTCCGTGATCGTAGAAGATCTCGGTGCACGGACCACACGGTCCGGTCTCGCCCATCTGCCAGAAGTTGTCCATGGTCGGGATGCGCGCGAGGCGCTCGGCCGGCACGCCCACCTCGTTCAGCCAGATGTCGGCCGCCTCATCGTCTTCGGCGTACACGGTCACCCAGAGACGGTCTGCGGGGATCCCGAGCTCATCGACCAGGAACTCCCACGCGTACTTGATCGCGTTGCGCTTGAAGTAGTCGCCGAAGCTGAAGTTGCCCAGCATCTCGAAGAACGTGTGGTGACGCGCGGTGTAGCCGACGTTCTCGAGGTCGTTGTGCTTGCCGCCCGCGCGCAGACTGCGCTGGCAGCTCGTCGCCCGGGTGTAGGGGCGCTTGTCGTGCCCGAGGAACACATCCTTGAACTGCACCATCCCCGAGTTCGTGAAGAGCAGCGTCGGATCGTTGATCGGAACCAGCGGGCTCGAAGCGACCACCGTGTGCCCGTGACGCTCGAAGAAACCCAGGAATGATTTGCGTATGTCGGCGGCTTTCATTGGCGAAGTAAGCGCGCAGCGCAAGGCGCGCGCGGGACGAATAAGTGAACCTTGAATTGTGGCGGGAACCGTGACGATGCGCAAATCAGGGCGTGCGAACCAGCCGTCCTACACAACCGGTTCTTCGCCTTGCACGACGCTGCGGATGACGTCAGCGGCAAAGCCGCGGCTCTGCAGGAAGCGCATCTGCTTGGCACGGGCCGGCGCGTCGCGCGCGACTTCACCAAAGCGCTTGCGCCAGATCTCGCGTGCACGTTCAAGGTCGGTGCGGCGCGCATCAGCCACCACGCGCTCGCGTGTGGCGTCTGCGACGCCCTGCTGCTTCAGATCGTGCGCGAGGCGGAGGCTGCCGTAGCGGCGCGTGAGCGTGTGCGCGCGCGCCTCGGCATAGCGCTCGTCGGAGAGCAGGCGCGAGGCGACGAGCTCGTCGAGCAGCGCGTCGAGTTCGTCCTCATTTTCCGCGAACGCGGCGAGCTTGCGCTTGAGCTCGACGCGCGAATGTTCGCGACCGGCGAGCAGGCGCAACGCCCGCTCGCGCAGCGTCTTCTCGCGGATCAACCCGCAGCCGCGGCGGGCGGGGTCGCGTCAGCGACGCCGACGTTCGCGCGGATCCTGCTCTCGATCTCGGCAGCGGTCTCCGGATGCTCGCGCAGGAATTCGCGCGCATTGTCCTTGCCCTGCCCGATCTTGTCGCCCTTGTACGCGTACCAAGCGCCCGACTTGTCGATCAGCTTGTGCACCACGCCGAGCTCGACGATCTCGCCTTCGCGCGAAATCCCCTCGCCGTAGAGGATGTCGAATTCGGCCTGCTTGAACGGCGGCGCCACCTTGTTCTTCACCACCTTGGCGCGCGTCTCGTTGCCGATCACTTCCTCGCCCTTCTTGATCGACCCGACGCGGCGGATGTCGATGCGCACCGAGGCGTAGAACTTGAGCGCGTTGCCGCCGGTGGTGGTCTCCGGGTTGCCGAACATGACGCCGATCTTCATGCGGATCTGGTTGATGAAGACGACGAGCGTGTTCGAGCGCTTGATGTTGGCGGTGAGCTTGCGCAGCGCTTGCGACATGAGGCGCGCCTGCAGGCCGGGCAGCTGATCGCCCATCTCGCCCTCGATCTCCGCCTTGGGTGTCAGCGCGGCAACCGAATCGACGATCACCACGTCGACCGACCCGGAGCGCACCAGCATGTCGGTGATCTCGAGCGCCTGTTCGCCGTTGTCCGGCTGCGAGATGAGGAGATCCGCGACGTTCACGCCGAGCTTCTGTGCGTAGCCGGGATCGAGCGCGTGCTCGGCGTCGACGAAGGCCGCCGTGCCGCCCAGCTTCTGCATCTGCGCCACCACCGAAAGCGCGAGCGTGGTCTTGCCGGAGGATTCCGGTCCGTAGATTTCGACCACACGGCCGCGCGGCAGACCGCCGACGCCGAGTGCGATGTCGAGCCCGAGCGAACCGGTGGAGACCACCTGCACGTCCTTCGCGACGTCGTGCTCCCCCAGGCGCATGATTGAGCCCTTTCCGAACTGGCGCTCGATCTGCGAGAGCGCTGCGGCCAGGGCCTTCTGCTTGTTGTCGTCCATGATCTGCGGAATTTCCTTCTCGATAAACACGGCATTCTCCCATAAGGCAAAGTGGCGAACCATCGCGCAGCCTGCGGCCGCGGGTGTGGCAGCCATCTTGGGCAGCGCAGTGGCTCACCACGCGAGCCAGGGTCGAGCGGGAGACGAACGGCGGGCAGCCCCGCCGCGAAGCGCTGGTGCGCCTACAGCTCAGGCAACGGCGGTCGGGGCGAGTATTTCCAGAATGCCTTCGAGAGCACGCGCGACGGCGCGGCGACGAACCTCGTCGCGGTCGCCGGCTAAGTGCAGCGTCTCGGTGCGCACCCGGCCGTCTCGGTGCGCCCAGGCGAAGGACACGGTGCCGACCGGCTTCTCCGGTGTGCCACCGTCCGGCCCGGCGATTCCGGACACGGACACCGCGACCTGCGCACGGCTGTGATCCAGCGCGCCCAGCGCCATGTCGCGCGCGGTCTCCTCGGACACCGCACCAAAGCGCTCGATCGTGTCGGGCAGAACGTCGAGCATTTCCAGCTTGGCGCGGTTGGCGTAGACGATGAACCCGCGCTCGAACCAGTTCGAGCTGCCCGGGACCATCGTCACCGCCTGTCCTATCCAGCCACCGGTGCAGGACTCGGCGGTCGCCAGCCTGAGGCCTGCACCCTTCAGTGCGAGGCCGACGCGTTCGGCAAGATCGTAGAGGTGAGTGTCCATCGCGGGTCCAGTGTCCGGCAACGATAACGAAGGGATCGGCAAACCCGGCCGCGAGTTCCTCGCGTGTTCACCCCGCGACCGCTTTCCACGCAGAAAGGCACAGCAGGGCGAAGAACGCCGCCACGACATCGTCCAGCATCACTCCCAGCCCATCCTTCAGGTGACGGTCGATGTAGCGGATCGGCGGCGGCTTGAGGATATCGAAGAAGCGAAAGAGCAGGAAGGCGAAGGCCTGCCACAACAGCGTGCGCGGCGTGAGGAAGAGTACCGCCAGGAACGCCACGGTCTCGTCGAACACCATGCCGCCGTGATCGTGTACGCCGAGCGCACGGCCGGTGCGGCCGGTGGCCCAGACCCCGACCCAGAAGAGCGCCACGAGTGCGAACACCCAGGTGAGCGCATCGAGCCGGGGATCGAGCAAGGCAAAGATGGGAAACGCGAGCAGCGTGCCGAAGCTG
>JAEUMW010000434.1 GCA_016791345.1 Betaproteobacteria bacterium
GGCCGCGCGTCAGCCCGCTTGGCGAAGGGGCTTGAACACCCGCCGATATTGAACGGGGCTGAGGCCGGTGCGACGACGGAACAGGCGACGGAAGAACGACGCATCCTCGTAGCCGACCTCGAAGCTGATGTCGTCGGCCGACCGCGCGGACGTCTCAAGCAGGCGTTTGGCCTCTTCGATGCGAAGATTCTGCAGGTAGTCGATCAGGGTGAGGCCCGTTGCAGCCTTGAAGCGGCGCTTGAGCGAACGCTCCGGAATCATCGAGTGTTTCACCGCCCCCGCGACCGCATTCCGCTCACGAAAATGCTCGCTGAGCCACGTCTCGCACGCCTTCGTCGTTGCATCCGAATGCGGCCGCGGTCGCACCAGCGGCGCGTAGGGCAACTGGCCCTCGTCGTGCCGTTTCAGCAGGTAGACCTTGGCGATGCGCATGGCCTCGCCCGGACTCACGTGCCTCGAGATGACGTGCAAGGCCAGGTCGTGCCACGACGTGGTGCCGCCCGCGGTGACGATGCGGCCCTCGGCATCCGCGAAGCACAGGTTCGGCTCCGGACGGAACCGGATCTGCGGATAGCGCCGCTCGAAGAGATCCCGATAACCCCAATGCGAGGTGGCATCGCGCCCGTCGAGGAGACCGGTTTCCGCGAGCATCAGCGAACCGGAGCACGCCGAATAGATGCAGGCCCCATCTTCGTAGCGCGCGCGTATCCACCGGGTGAGGGACGGATAGCGGCCGGCGAGATGTTCGTCCGGCCCGAGCCAGAGTTCTGGAAGGATGACGATGTCGGCCTTCGGGTTTTCGCGAATCG
This sequence comes from Betaproteobacteria bacterium, assembly GCA_016791345.1. Taxonomy (NCBI): domain Bacteria; kingdom Pseudomonadati; phylum Pseudomonadota; class Betaproteobacteria; species Betaproteobacteria bacterium. Next base: position 810 of record JAEUMW010000434.1, read on the forward strand.
ATGACGCGGGTGCGACCGGGATGCCATTGCCGCAGCGAAACGGCCGGGTCGACGTCGATGCGACACGCACCCGAAACGGCGGCTCGTCCGGCGTCGATCGCACCAGAGTCTGCCAGAGATTCCCGGCTGCCATCAGCACGTCGACCATGCCGTACAGGGCCGAACCCGCAGACTCGGGAACGGCGACGATCAGCGTCTCAATCGACCTTGAGGAGCGTGCGGCGCGCGTGGACATGGCTTGGCACGAAAGAACCGTTTATGGCAAGAATCCCGCTTAGCGACCTGCCCGTCAACTCCTATAGTGGCGCCAAGCTCGCACCGTTACCGCGGGCCTGGAACGACCGACAAACCAACCTGCAAGGAGACGACAAATGGGACAGCAGACGATGAGAAAAGTGGAATCAATGCACCTCAACGGCCTCGACACTCAGGCCATGACGCAGACCGTGGAGGCGCTCAAGCGCGACCCGGCGCTGGCTCAGTTCACCTTCCGTACGCGCAACGAATGGATTGACGGCGGCGAGAACCGCTCGACGATCAAGGGTTTCTATGGTGCGGGCGCGGAAGACGCATCACGCCACGAGCCATTTGTGTTCACGAACGGCGAGCCACCGGTCCTGCTCGGCAACAACGAGGGCGCGAATCCCGTCGAGTTCCTGCTGCATGCGCTCGCGGGTTGCGTCACGACGACCACCGTGCTGCACGCCGCCGCACGTGGCATCCAGATCCGGTCGCTATCTACCGAACTCGTCGGCAACATCGACCTGCAGGGATTGCTCGCCCTCGATGATGCGGTACCCGCGGGCTACCGGAAGATCGAGATCAAGATGGACATCGGGGCCGACTGCAGCGACGAAGAGCTCGACGACCTGCTCCGCTTCGCGCAGACGCACTCACCGGTATGCAACACCGTCTGCAGACCGGTGCCGGTGGTGATCGAGCGTGCAGTCAAGAGTTGACGGGCAGCGCGGAGCCGCCCACCGCGAGCTTGGCGGCTCCTTTGCGAGCCCTCGGTAGCCCGCGGCGGCTCGCGATCTCTGCGCCCCCCAACCTGGACGACGTTTGTCGCCCTGCCCTACCTTGCCGTCCACCCCCCGTCGACAGGCAGCGCGGCACCGGTGATGGATTTCCCCGCGTCGCTGCACAGCAGGACCGCCAGCGCCCCGAGTTCCTCCGCCTCCACGAACTGCTTCTTCGCGTGCGCGGCGAGGATCACGTCGCGGATCACCTGCTCGTGCGAGAGCTTGTGGACTTTCGCCTGATCCTCGATCTGCCCTTCCACCAGCGGCGTGCGCACGTAGCCGGGGCAGATCGCGTTGCAGGTGATGTCGAAGTCGGCAGTCTCCAGCGCCACGGACTTGGTGAGCCCGAGCAGCCCGTGTTTCGAGGCGACATAGGCGGACTTGTAAGGGGAGGCCACCAGCGCGTGGGCGGAGGCGATGTTGACGATGCGTCCCCAGTTGCGCCGTTTCATGCCCGGCAGCACGGCCTTGATGGCGTAGAAGGCAGAGGAGAGATTGAGCGCGATGAGCTTCTCCCATTTCTCGTCGGGAAACTCGTCCACGGGCGCCACGTGCTGGATGCCGGCGTTGTTCACCAGGATGTCAACGGTGCCGAATTCGCGCTCCGCCACGGCGACGAGTTCGCGCACCTGA
>JAEUMW010000435.1 GCA_016791345.1 Betaproteobacteria bacterium
AGCGCAGTCGGCCCTTCGAACAATCATTCCGTCCGCGTGTGCCGGCAGCGTGCCCCTCGCGAAGACGGGGCCCAAGCGGAGTGCAGTCATGACCGACAGAGTGATCATTTTCGATACCACGTTGCGCGACGGCGAGCAGAGTCCGGGCGCATCCATGACGCGGGAAGAGAAGGTGCGCATTGCGCGCCAGCTCGAACGCATGCGGGTGGACGTGATCGAGGCCGGTTTCCCGGCCGCGAGTCCGGGGGATTTCGAGGCGGTGAAGGCGGTTGCCGACCATATCAAGGACAGCACGGTGTGCGCCCTTGCTCGCGCCACCCAGTCCGACATTCTGCGTGCGTCCGAAGCGCTCAAGGGGGCGGCATCCGGGCGGATCCACACGTTCATCGCAACTTCTCCCATCCACATGGAGAAGAAGCTGCGCATGGAGCCTTCCCAGGTGCTCGAGCACGCGGTCGAGGCCGTCCGCTTTGCTCGCCAGTTCACGGACAACGTGGAGTTTTCGCCGGAGGATGCCGGGCGCTCCGACGTGGAATTCCTCTGCCGGGTGCTGGAGGCGGTGATCGATGCCGGTGCCACCACCCTCAACATTCCCGACACCGTCGGCTACGCGATCCCGGATCAGTTCGGTGAGCTCATCCGCACGCTGCGCACGCGGATCCCGAATTCCGACAAGGCGGTATTCTCGGTCCACTGTCACAACGACCTCGGGCTTGCCGTGGCGAACTCGCTCTCGGCCGTGCGCAACGGTGCGCGGCAGGTGGAATGCACGATCAACGGGCTCGGCGAGCGTGCCGGCAACGCCGCGCTCGAGGAAATCGTCATGGCCATCCGTACGCGCATCGACATCTATGGTTGCGACACCAACGTCGATACGACACAGATCGTACCGGCGAGCCGCCTCGTGGCCGGTGTTACGGGATTTGCCGTGCAGCCGAACAAGGCCATCGTCGGGGCCAACGCCTTCGCCCACGAATCCGGGATTCACCAGGACGGCGTGATCAAGCACCGCGAAACCTATGAAATCATGCGGGCCGAGGACGTCGGCTGGCGCGAGAACCGGCTCGTGCTCGGCAAGCATTCGGGCCGTAATGCCTTCAAGAAGCGTCTTGCCGAGATCGGCGTGGATCTCGATTCCGAGGATGCCGTGAACATCGCCTTCAGCAAGTTCAAGGAGCTTGCGGACAAGAAGCACGACATTTTCGACGAGGACTTGCACGCGCTGGTTTCCGACGAGGCGGTAACACCCGAGCAGGAGCACTACCGGCTGCTTTCGATGGCGGTCCACAGCGAGACCGGTGAGACGCCGTTTGCGCGGGTGATCATCGCCGAAGGCGGCGCGGAGCGCCGGGCGGAAGCAGAGGGCAGCGGTCCCGTCGATGCCTCGTTCAAGGCAATCGAGTCGATGGTGCACAGCGGTGCCCAGCTCCAGCTGTTTTCCGTCAACAACATCACGAGCGGGACGGACGCGCAGGGAGAGGTCACCGTGCGGCTCTTCAAGGAAGGACGCATCGTGAATGGGCAGGGAGCGGACACGGACATCGTGGTCGCGTCCGCCAAAGCCTACCTCTCAGCCCTCAACAAACTGCACAGCAAGCTGGAGCGGGCGCATCCACAACTTTAGATGAAAAGCGGGGGAGGCGTCCGCGCTCTGGCGGGCGCCTCTTCAACGAGCCAGCAGGAACGCTGGCCGATACCAGGGAAAGGAGAAAGGTGGTTACGCCGGGCGTGTGGCGCGGGCCCAGGCGAGCCAAAGGTTCAGGAAGATGCGGGCCTGGCATTCCGCCCACGTCTGCATGTAGGACGTTGGAAACATCCAGTCTGCTTGCCCCGCATTTTCGCGGTTTCCAACTCGCCGGTACTGCCGGCCCTTCTCTCTTAACTTACGCCGCAACTCGCGCACGATGCGCCCTGCGACGTCCGCACCCTCTGTACCCTGGGCGTCGGCTTCGCTGGCAACATCACGCCAGATTTCACGGGCTTCCGGGAACGGCACCCCGGCCTTCTTGGCTAGCCAAGGCAGGACTTTCGGTTCTTGAAACATGATGCTTTGCTCCTTTTCCCCTGTCCGGCAACGAAGTACGTTTGCTCAATCGGATATGACTCTGCTGACACGTTGGACCGGCTCGGCGGGGTTTTGTTGCAACGCACAAAAAGAAGTATACCGATGATGTTGCCGGATGGCAACGCCGAGGTCGAAAGTACTCGCGATGAGTTCGGAAAATCGATTCGCCTTGATTGAGCTAACTCACTGAACGGGTGCCGGAAAGGGAAATCCCGATCAGCTCGCGCTGAAGCGAAAGCAAAATCTCGTCCAGACATCGCGGGTCGAGTCCGTCGACACGGTTGTTGCGCTTGCACACCGCACCGCGAAAACCCAGGTAGGAGGCACCCAGCGGGTGCAATGTCGCGATGTCCTCGCGCCGCAGAGATCCCGCCAGTCCGGCGAGCAGGCCCTCGCGCCGCGCCGCAGCGACGAAGCTCGAGAGAAACGGCAGCGATGCCTGTGACGTGAGCGCTCCGCCGGCCTTGTCGGCCGTATCGAGCATGACGCCGACGAACCCGGCGCCGGCAATCCGCGGTATCAACTCGAGGTCGGGGTCGCGGTCCGCGAACAGCACGGCGATCAGCGGCTGTCGACGGGCGATCGGCACCAGTGGCGGCAGGCAGGCAGGGCGATCCGGACCCGGCAGCAGCCCGATCTTGACCATGTCGACGCCGGTCGCCGCGATCTCCTGTACGGCGGCCACGATCAATCGGGGATCCGGCGGCAGATCGCCCACCGTCGCGCTGACCGGCCGGGCGCCCGCGACGGTTGCCACGATCTCGCGGATGGCATCCATAGGCAGCGCGCCCAGCGCGCCGTGGGCGGGCTCCTTCGCGTCGATCAGGTCCGCACCGTGAGCCACCGCGACCGCGGCTTCCGCCGCCGAGCGCACGCTGATCAGGGCTCGCGTCACCGCCTTGGTCTCCCTGCGTCGGCGCTGCGATGCGCGGCGATCCGCGCCGTGAGCCAGTCCCATGCTTCCCGCTCTGCGGCCCCGGCGGTCTTCGAGATCGCAATCGCGAGGTACTCGACTTCCGCATCCACCTTCTCCGGCGGCAGCATGTCGAGCCGGCTCACCAGGATGGCCGCCTCGAGAACCGCCGCTTGCGCGCGATTGAAGCCGCGAAAGGGCGCGTGCGCAGTGAACGCCACACTCCGGCACCACAGGCGTGGGCGCACGGGGTCGTCCTCAACCCGCGCCAGCGCCAGCTCGCGGTGCGCGAGCGCTACTTCCAGGCGGCGACCTGCGATCGCCTCGACGGGCAGCGTCGGCCATTCGCGGCGACCGGTGAGGCATCCTGCAAAAACACGTACGTCGTCGGTGTAGTTGACCACCGCGCCGCCCGTCGCGAGGACGTTCTCCAGCGTGGTGGAGGGGCGGAAGGGCTGCAGCAGTATGCCGTCTTCCTCCTCGCGGATGCCCATCGGCGCAATGTGCACCTCTCCCGCAGGCGATACCGTCGTGACGATCACTTCCCAGATCGCGGGCATGTTCAGGACTTCCGCAAAGCGTGGGAAAGGGTCGGGCCGGCGGCCTTGAATTCATCGAGCCGCTCCGCCTGCCGGCGCACCGCGACACCCCATGCCAGCGGTTCGTCCTGGCTGTAGCGCTTGCCGAGCTCCCATGCGGTCTGGGCGTTGGCGAGCTCGACGCCGAGGTAGAACGCATGTCCGGCGTCGCCTTCCACTTTCAGATGCGGGTAGAGATCGAACGCGCCAGTCGCCGTGAAATGGCCGTCGCGGTTGTAGACATGAATCCCGGCCTCGCTCACGTGAATGCGATAACTCGGGTCCTTGACGGCTCGGGCGAGCTCGGCAATCTCCGCGGCGCTGTCGGGAAAGGGCTTGCGCTCGTGCGTCGTCGTGAGTCCGCGGTCGTAACCCTTCGGCAGGCTCGACTCCTCCCGCGCCGCGAGCATGATGCGACGCGCGAGATCGGCTTCGCGCACGGCTGTTCGCGCATGGGGACTCACCTCGGTGGCGAGAACCGCATTCAGCCGCAGCTCGGAAGCGATGCCGAACAGCAGGGCGTTGACGCCCGTTGTGTCGGCCTCGGTCAGTTCGGTGAGATTGCCGATGCCCATCATGATGGGCACGTCCGGGAAGCGTCGGCGCAGTTCAGCGTAGCGCAGGATCGATTCG
>JAEUMW010000436.1 GCA_016791345.1 Betaproteobacteria bacterium
GCGGCGGACGACTGCGGGATCAGGCCTTGGGAGCGCTCAGCGCCGCTTGCAGCTTCTGCTCGTCCTCGTGCGTGAGCGAGGTCTTGAGCACCGTGCCGCCGGTCCCCGCGAGCTGCTCCAGCACCTTGTCGGCGGTGACCTTGCGTACGAGCACGAAGAGCACCGAGCTGCTGTTCTTCATCGTCTCGGCGAGGTTCTTCATGAATTTGTCGTCGATACCCACGTCGGTGAGCGCGCCAGAGGCGGCACCCGCAGCAGCGCCGGCGGCCAGTCCCAGCAGCGGCATCATGAAGATGAGGCCGATCAAGGTGCCCCAGAATCCGCCCGACACCGCACCGGCGGCGGTCATATTGATGGCCTGATGCAGTTTGACCTTGCCCTGCTCGTCCTTCACCGCCACGACGGCATCTTCCAGGTCGATCAGGTAATCCTGCTGCAGCTTGCGCAGCATCAGCCGAACCTCTTCGGCCTTGTACTTGTCGTCGTAGGCGACGACCACCAGTGTGCTCATGAGACAACCTCCTGCGATTGTGAACAGAGTGCGTTTCGCCCGCTCGTCGTCTCTCGCCTATACTGCGACGGCGCGGCGGGCGGCATTCTCGCACGGATTCGGACTGCACCACCGCGTGTGCTCACGACTTCGCACGCGGCTGCGGCGTTCTGCCGTGGCCGGGTGCAACACCTCGGATGACGGGCAGACCCCGCGTTGACAACGGAGATACCTGCATGTTCGCGTCCCTGCGAAACATACTGATCGCGCTCGCATGGCTGGCGCTGACCAGCATCGAGGCGGCAGCGGCGGCGATCGATCTGGAGCCGCGCGCACTCGACCTTCTGAACGCCTCCACTTCCCGTCTGGAGCGCGCGAAGACGCTGACCTTCCGCACCCGCACCCCGCCGGGAGATGCCGCCGACGGAAGCCTGTTCACGAACCTCCTCGCCGACACGCAGTTCGCGGTCATGCGCCCCGACCGGGTCCGCGCGAAAGTCCGCGGCGACAGCGCTCCCCTCGATGTCTTCTTCGATGGGAAAACGCTGGCGGTCTATCAGCCCACGCTGAACATGTATGCGACGAGCGACGACCCCGGCGCCCTCGAAGTGCTGATTCCGTTCGCCCTGGCGCGCGTGGGAGTGCTCTTCCCGCTGGCGGACGTTCTCGCCGGCGACACTGAGCAGTTGCTGGCGCGTCGTCCGACCCGCGCCCGCTACAAAGGGGTGGCCACGATCTCCGGCCGGCAGTGCGAGCATGCCGCCTTCGCCGCGACGGGGGTGGAATGGGAGCTGTGGGTCGACGGCCGCACGTCACTACCCTGCCGGGTGCGCGGGCGGTTGTTCGAGCTGCGCGGCGCGCCGCGCTTCGCGGCCGATTTCCACGACTGGAAACTCAACCCGCAACTGTCCGCTGCGAGCTTCTCGTTCGCGAAACCGGCCGGCGCGGGACGGCTGGACCTGCGCACCCTGCTCGGCGAATAGCGCCCGCGTATCTATCCGGGCTTGACGTCGAAAGCGATGCACACGCGCTCTTCCGCCGCGTCGAAGGGAATCGTGCGGTGGAAGAGCGAGGACGGAAACAGCACGATGTCGCCCACCCCGGGGGCGATCGTCTGCTTCGGGAAGGCGGTGTGCCGCTGCGGGTAGTCGTCGCCGTGGGTGCTGAACTCGATGCTGCCGTCGTCGCGACCGGGTTCCCTTCGCGGCATCGCCAGGTAGAGCGAGCCGCTCAGCCAGCCGGTCTCGTGAATGTGCGAAGTCAGGTGGCCGCCGGTACGCATCTTCACGTACCAGGAGCTGCTGAATTCGATCTTCGCCGGGAAAGCCTGGATGAACTGGCTCTCATTGCCCGTGAAGCGCGCGCGGTAGTCCTCGACCACGCGCCGCACTTCCGCCGCCAGCGCCGTGAACGATGCTTCCGGACGATGGAACAGGTTGCCCGACGACTGAATGCCGTGATGGAGCCGGCCCTGCTTGCGCTCCGCGATCTCGGCATGCTCGATGTCCCGCAGCAGTGCCGCGCGCAGCGCACTGTCGGGCGCAGCAAGCGCGTCGATGCGGGCAAGGTGGACGAAGTCGAGCGGATTCCGGCAAAACCGATACGGGTCCTCGACGCCGAAGTTCGCGGCGTGGTGTGCGGACAGGGTGGCCAGAAACGGTGACGTGTGCGGCAAGGCCAGCAGCGGCTGCAGCCGGGTTCTGAATTCCTCGAAGCGCCCGGTCTTGTACAGACAGTAGAGCGCGCGTTCGCGCCAGTCCCTGAGCTGCGAGCGCTCGAAGTACGGGATCGCCTGCGCAAGCTCGCCGGCATCGTAGAGGAAGGTGCCGAGGTTGTAGTTGGCTTCCGCATGGTCGGGGTCGATCGCGAGCGCCCGGCGATAGCTCGCGACCGCTGCCTCCGGCTGGCCCCGGTGGAACAGCGCCTCGCCCAGGCTGCTCGCGGCATCCGCGAAGCTCGCGTCGATGGCGAGCGCCTGCCGGTAGCTCGCGATCGCCTCGTCGAGCTTGCCCTGGGTGGCGAGCGCCGTGCCGAGATTGAAATGGCCGCGCGCATCGGGAGAGAGCGCGAGCGCCCGGCGGTAACTTGCCACCGCTTCGTCGAGCCTGCCCTGCATCTGGAGCACCGCCCCGAGATTGCCGTGCGCCTCGAAGAACCCGGGCTCCAGCGCGACTGCGCGGCGATAGCTTGCCGTGGCTGCGTCCAGCCTGCCCAGCGCCTGCAGGGCGGTGCCGAGGTTGTAGTGGGCGTCGGCGAGTCGCGGTGCGAGCGCGATGACCTTCTCATACCCCGCGATGGCCTCATCGAGGCGACCCGCCTGGCTCGCGACCACGGCGAGATTGAACTGCAGTTCGGGAGACTTCGGATTGGCGGCGGCGAGCCGGCGGAAGCTCACGAGCGCTTCGGCGTGCTTGCCCTGCCCGGCGAGCGCATTCGCAAGCACCTGGTGCAGCGGCAGCGCGTCGGGATAGCGCGCGAGCAATGCACGCGCCGCCGACTCGGCGCTCGCCAGCCGACCCGCGTTCAGCAGATCGAACAGCGGCTGGATCTCGTGCATGCCCGGCTGGCGGGCGGGTGAGGATTGCGCCTTCATATGCGGTCATTCGCCCACGAACGGAGGCCTTAGAGCCCCCGCGGGCGAATAGGATAGCGCAGATGCGCGGGTCGACCTGCTCCGCTCAGGAGCCGATCGCGGTGAGCTTTCCCGGAGGGATGGCGCCGTCGGAACGGCCCTTGAGATATCCGTAGAGCGAGTCGAGGTTGTCGGCCACCTGCTGATCCTCGCCGAAGCTCGGCATGCCCTTGTCCGGCCGTCCCTTCATGACGGTCTTCTTGAAGTCGCCGCGCTGAATCTTCTTCAGCGACTCCAGCAGCGAAGGACCCATGGCGACACGCCCGAGCTCATCGTGACAGCGCTGACAGCCCGCGGCGCTCCACGTCTTCCAACCCTGCAAAGTCTTCGCATCCACCTTCCCGTTCTCGACGGTGTAGGGTTTGCCGGCATCTTCCGTGCCGTCGCCGCACCCTCCCAGCATCGCCGCACCGACCAGCAGCGCCACCCACGCCCCTTTCCTGCCCCACATGCCGCACTCCTCGAACTTGCGAAAGACGAAGGGGCATCTTACTCGGCCCGCATCCCCGGCCAGGATGCCGGCCGGATTACCGGTCGGCGCACCGCCTATCGGTGCCGGGCGGGCTTGCGCTCGCTCTCCGAGTCCGACAAAGTATCGCGCTTTTCGGACGCCCTGCCGCCGCCTGGCACCTCCCCATGGCACGAGACAGCTACAGCGCGAAGGACATCGAGATTCTCGAGGACCTGTCGCCGATCCTGCACCGGCCGGGCATGTATACCGACCCGGTCAACCCTAACCACGCCCTGGTGGAAGTGATCGACAATGCGGCCGACGAAGGCCTCGCCGGCTTCGCCCGGCGCGTTGTCGTCAATCTGCACGAGGACGGCTCGGCGGCGGTCGAGGACGACGGTCGCGGCATTCCGGTCGACCTGCATCCGAAGAAGAACGTGCCAGCGGTGCAAGTGATCTTCACCACGCTGCATTCCGGCGGCAAGTTCCGCAAGACCGACAAGGACGCGGCGTATCGCATCGCCGGCGGTCTGCACGGCGTCGGCGTCTGCGTCAGCAACGCGCTGTCGACGCGGCTGGAAGTCGAGATCAAGCGCGACGGCGCGCGGCACCGGATGGTGTTCGCCAACAACGGCCAGGTGGCGGAAAAGTTGAAGCGTGTGGGCGACGTTGCGCCGCGCGATACCGGCACGCGCGTGCGCTTCTGGCCCGATCCGAAATACTTCGACACGCCGAAAATCGGCGCCGGCGAGATCGCCGCACTGCTCCGCGCCAAGGCCATGCTGCTGCCGGGTGTGCGCTTCACGCTCGGGGTCGAGCGCGGCGGGCGCATCGAAACCACCGAGTGGCATTTCCCCGAAGGCATCCGCGGTTACTTCGCGGAGGCGATCGCGAACCTCGATCCGGTCGCAACGCCCTTCTTCGGCGAGCGCTACGTCGCGGCGCAGTCCGAGTCCGACAGCTTCGCGGAAGGCGAAGGCGCCATGTGGGCGATCGCGTGGACGCCCGAAGGCGAGCTCGTCAACGAGTCCTACGTCAACATGATTCCCACGCGGCACGGCGGCAGCCACGTCGCCGGCCTGCGCGAAGGCGTGCACGCCGCCATCCGCAACTTCATCGAGCTGCACGCGATGGGACAACGCGGGCTCAAGGTGGTCGGCGAGGATGTCTGGTCGCGCGCCTCCTACGTGCTCGCGGTGAAGATGCTCGACCCGCAGTTCAAGGGTCAGGTGAAGAACGAGCTCATCTCGCGCGACGGCGTGAAGCTGGTCGCGCAGATGGTGCGCGATCCGTTCGAGCTGTGGCTCAACCAGCACGTCGAGGAAGGCAAGCGCATCGCGGAACTTGTGATCCGCCAGGCGATGGCGCGCACCCGTGCCGCGCAAAAGGTGGAGCGCCGCAAGTCGTCCGGCGTCGCGGTGCTGCCCGGCAAGCTCACCGATTGTGCGTCCGACGATCCGGACCGCAACGAGCTTTTCATCGTCGAAGGCGACTCCGCCGGCGGGTCGGCCAAGCAGGCGCGCGACAAGGAATTCCAGGCGGTGCTGCCGCTCAAGGGCAAGCCGAAGAACACCTGGCAGGACGACCCCGACACGCTCTACTCGAACAAGGAGATCGAGGCGATCGCGCTCGCCATCGGCGTCGATCACCACAAGGCAGCAGATACGCCCGACCTCTCCGGGCTCCGCTATCACCGCATCATCATCCTCGCCGACGCCGACGTGGACGGCTCGCACATCCAGGTGCTGCTGCTCACGCTGTTCTTCCGCCACTTCCCGAAGCTGATCGAGCGCGGCCACGTGTACGTCGCGCAGCCGCCGCTGTTCCGCCTCGACGTCCCGACGCAGGGCAAGAACCGTCCCGCGCGCAAGCTCTACGCGCTCGACGAGGCGGAGCTCGAGTCGCTGCGCGACAAGCTCACCGACGAAGGGGTGAAGGAGGATCATCTCTCCGTCAGCCGCTTCAAGGGGCTGGGCGAGATGAGCCCTGAACAGCTCTGGGAAACCACGCTGAACCCGGACACGCGCCGCATGCTGCCGGTTGGCGTCGACGAC
>JAEUMW010000437.1 GCA_016791345.1 Betaproteobacteria bacterium
GCCGTACCCCGCGGTATCTGCCTGGATGGAGCGCATTGCCGCGCTGCCGGGCCATGCGCCGCTGCCGCGCCCGAGCTGAAGCGTCGCGCCACCCCGCTTTTTCGCTCCTGCGGTTATGATGTGTTGGTCAGGCGAGCTTAGGCTCGTGGCACCTTCGACGACTTGCGCTTTTCCACGATGAGAACCTTCGGTTACGGGCACGCGGCGGGCAGCGACTGGCGCTCGGTCGTCGAGCGTTGCGTCGAACAGGTGCACACGCATGCGCCGGGCGCCAATCTCGGGTTCCTCTACGCCCACGACACATTCTCGGGGCAACTCGATCAGATGCTCGACCTCGTGCGCGAGCGGACCGGGGTGCAGCAGTGGGTCGGGAGCGTGGGTGTCGGCATTTGTGCCGGCGGGCGCGAGTACCTCGACGAGCCCGCCCTCGCGCTCATGCTGGGCGAGTTTCCCGAAGGTTCCTTCGAGGTGCTGCCGACGCTGCGCGGGACCGAGGCGCTGCCGCCGGGGCCGCTCTTCGCGCACGGGGCGCGCGCCAACTTTGCCGTCGTCCACGCCGATCCGCGCAATGGCCAGGTGCCGACCATCATCGGTGCGCTCTCCAAGAAGCTCGACAGCGGCTTTGCCGTCGGCGGGCTCACCAGCTCGCGCCGGGGCTATCACCAGGTCGCCAATGTCATCACTGCCGGGGGCGTCTCCGGGGTGCTCTTCAGCGGCGAAGTCGTGGTGTCGACGCGCCTGACGCAGGGTTGCCGGCCGGCGGGACCGCGGCACACGATCACGGAGTGTCAGCGCAACGTGATCGTCACTCTCGATGGTCGTCCCGCGTTCGACGTGCTGTCCGAGGATGTCGGACGCGGTCTCGTGCGGACGCCGCAGCGGCTCGGCGGGCGCATCTTCGCCGGCTTCCCGGTCGCCGGCTCGGACCGCGACGACTATCTGGTGCGCAACCTCGTCGGCGTCGACCCGGAATCCAAGCTGGTGGCGATCGGTGAATCGCTGCGTGAAGGCATGCCGATGATGTTCTGCCGGCGTGACGCCGCGAGTGCCGTCGAAGACATGGTGCAGATGCTGGAGAGCATCAAGGAAGGGCTCTTCACGCGGCCGCGCGGTGCCGTCTACTATTCGTGCCTCGGCCGCGGCACGAGCCTGTTCGGACCGAATTCCGGCGAGCTCACGCTCATCCGTCAGAGCCTGGGCGATCTGCCGCTCGTGGGGTTCTTCTGCAACGGCGAGATTTCCCACGATCGGCTCTACGGCTATACCGGGGTACTCACCCTTTTCCTGTAACGAGAGGGAGTGGACTTGGGCGCGCTGCTCTCCCTGCTAAGTCCCGTCGACTATGCCGCCCTGCTGTGGTTCTGCGTCGCATCCTTCGGCTATGCGTTCTTCGCTTTCCGCAAGGCGCAGCACGCGCCGAGCCTGCTCGGTGCCATGAACCTCTACCGCCGCAAGTGGATGGAGCGCATCGTGGAGCGCGAGAACCGCATCGTCGATTCGAGCCTCATCAACATGCTGTCGAGTGTTGCCACCTTTCTCGCGTCCACGACCGTGCTCATTCTCGGCGGTCTCGTCGCACTGCTCGGCACCACCGAGAAAGCGGTCGATGTCATGGCGGAACTTCCTTTCGCGGTGCAGGGCAGCCATCGCCTGTGGGAGATCAAGGTGCTGCTGCTGATCGGCATCTTCGGCTTCGCGTTTTTCAAGTTCACCTGGGCGCTGCGGCAGTTCAACATGCTCGCGATTCTCGTGGGGGCAGCACCGAGTTCCGGTGCCGACGCGCGCGATGCCGAGGACTTCATTCGGCGCTCGACGGACATCTCGGTGTACGCCGGCGAGAACTTCAACAACGGACTGCGCAGCTACTACTTCGGGCTGGCGGCACTCGCCTGGTTTCTGCACCCGGTGCTGTTTGCGCTGGCCACTGCAGGCGTGGTCCTGGTCCTGTATCAGCGCGAGTTCCGCTCGTTGACGCTCGAGACCCTGGTCGGCATCCACGGCAAGGGTGACTGGGAGTGGCCACCGCGTCGCATCCTGCCGCCGGAGGACGGGCCGTGACACGCGTCGAATGGCCGGATCCGCGCAGCTATGGCGGCGCAACGGATGACCCGCTGGTGGCGCTCGCAGCAGCCGAGCGCGGCGCTCGCAGCGGCCTGACCGCGCGCCTGCGCGAACTCTCTCGCGCGGGTGACGATAAGGCGATTGCCGCCGCCTTCGCCGCGGCACCCAGCCAGAAGGTGCGGCTCGATCTCCTCGAAGCGCTGAAGGCTGCAATCGACGATCCGGGGCCGGAAGAGGGTGACGCGCTGCTTGCGCGCGTGTTCGCGCTTCCGCTCGTCTTCGTCGTCGGCGGCGTACCGGGTGCGGTGCTGCCGGGCCGCGTTCCGGATGCCGATGTGATCAGCGGATTGCTGCGCGCCAACGGCGCGCTCGGTCAGACCGAAAACTTCGGACTGTCGCCGGCGCTGGTGACCGCCGAGGCGCTGGATGGCGTCGCGCCGAGCGTGCTGTTTCGCTGGGCGCGCAGCATCGGCGACGCCAATGTGGAGGGGCGCGGTTTGCCGGGCAGTGAGATACTCGTGGCAGGCGTCGACGAGCAGGCGCACCTGCGCTTCCTCCTGGGTGCCGGGGTGGCGCCGGCGCAGGCGCCATCGGTGGTCGAGTCCGCCTCGCGCATCGGCGCCTGGGGTATGCCGGTGACACGTGCGCTGGCGCATCAGCTCGGGCAGGAGGGGCTGTCGCTGTTGCCGCTGCCGCGTCCGCCCAAGTCATTGCTGACGGCGATACCTGCGGGCCGCTTCGCCCTCGAGGAGACGCGGCTCAACCTCTTCCTGAGTCGCGTCCTGCGGCAATTGCGCGCGTCCGTGGGCGAGCCGGTGGCGGTGCTCTCGGTGCACGCCGGAGGCGAAATCAGGCTGGGATTGAGTTCCGTTTTCGACGCGAGCGTACTGCACGGCTTTCGCTGGCGTCTCGGCGTATTCGACGATCTCGACGAGGTGGCCGCCACGATCCTGTCGCTGCTGCGCGATTGCCGGATTCTCGATGTGCGCATCGTGCCGGGGCTGCAGCCGGCAGGCGATGGAGAGCGTGCCGCGCGTGTTCTGTCGATCCACGATCTCGGACCGTCGGGCGAGGTCAGGCATTGAGCGAACCGCGCTCCGCGGAGCGGGACGCGGAAGAATTGCCGTGCGTGGACTGTGCGGAGGAATCGGCCCTGCCGCACCTCGAACTCGACCGCGAGCGGCCGCTGCTGGCGGTGCTTGCCGGCATCCAGTTCGCGCACATCGTCGATTTCATGATCATGATGCCGCTCGGGCCGCAGTTCATGACGCTCTTTCACATCGGTCCGCATCAGTTCAGCCTGCTCGTCTCCTCGTACACGCTGAGTGCGGGCACTGCCGGCCTCATCGCCGCGCTCTTCGTCGACCGCTTCGATCGGCGTCACGCGCTGCTTTCCCTCTACACCGGCTTCATCGTGGCGACTTTTGCCTGCGGGCTGGCGCCCGGTTACGCCTGGCTGCTTGCGGCACGCGCCGCTGCCGGAGCGTTCGGCGGGTTGCTCGGGGCGAGCGTGCTGGCCATCGTCGGCGACGTGATTCCGGAGTCGCGGCGCGGCGCCGCGATGGGCACGGTGATGTCCGCTTTCTCGCTCGCGGCGGTGGCCGGCGTGCCGACCGGTCTCGTTCTCGCCAACGCCTTTGGGTGGCGTGCGCCGTTCCTTTCCCTGAGCGCGGTGAGTCTCGTCATCCTGGCTCTTGCACGACGCCATGTGCCGCGACTCAGGCACCACGTCCGCCACGCGCAGGGGCGCAGCGCGTTGGCGCAGCTGGCAGCGGTGCTGGGCCATCGCAATCACCTGCGCGCTTTTGCGCTGGTTGCCGTGCTCACCGTGAGCGCCTTCGCAGTCATTCCCTTCATCAGTCCCTACCTCGTCTCCAACACGGGTCTCACGCTCGACGAGCTTCCGCTCGTGTATCTCTCGGGCGGACTGATGACGCTGTTTACGGCGCGCCTGATCGGTCGTCTCGCGGACCGCCACGGCAAACGTCGCGTCTTCATCGCGATTGCGCTGCTTTCCCTCATTCCCATCCTGCTCATCACGCACCTGCCGGTGGCGCCGCTCGCGGTGACGATCACTGTGACGACGCTGTTCATGGTGCTGGTGTCCGGTCGTTTCGTACCGGCGATGGCGTTGATCACGGCGAGCGTCGAGCCGCGCCTGCGCGGCAGCTTCATGAGCGTCCACGCGTCGGTGCAGCAATTCGCATCGGCGTTCGCCACACTCGGTGCCGGCCTCGTGATCACACGCGGCGCCGACGGTGCATTGACCCATTACGGCAGTGTCGGCTGGGCGGCTGCGCTGGCCACCGTGACGGCTGTGCTCATCGCGCGCACGCTGCGTCGCGCACCGCGTGCACGTCCCTAGGGACCGCATGACGATGCACTGACACCCCGAGGTTGTTGGCCGCGGGAAAACATGATTCAATTTCCGTTACACCGGCGATGCGTCCGGGACTTCAGTGATCCTTTCACGTGAGTGTCCGCTCCGACCGCGATGGAAAATCATAGAGCCCACACCCTCGAATCTGCGACAGTCGACGACGCTGGCGTTCGCGCTCTGCCAGGGACGCCGGCGGAAGACATGATCGGCGCGACGCCGAATGAGCCGCGTGACGGCAAGGTCCTCACCGTCGAGCGTGGACTGCTCCAGCAGCTTCTTCACAAGCTCAACGACCCGCCCCTGCGGATCGTCCTCTGGGACGGCACCGAGATCGTGAGCAGCAACCGTGCGCCGATCGCAACGCTTTTCGTTCGCACGCGCAGCGCGTTCTATCGCATGCTGTGGGATCCGAACCTGCATTTCGGTGACGACTATGCGAGCGGGGAGATCGACGTCGAAGGCGACATCGTGCAGTTCATCGCCACGCTCTACGAGGCGACCAGCGACATCCCCATGGGTGCTGCCGGACTGAAGATCTTCCCCGGGGAAAGGCGGCCCCGCCGCAACACGCTGAAGGGATCGCGGGAACATATCCACCATCACTACGACATCGGCAACGCGTTCTACCGGCTGTGGCTCGACGCCGAGATGCAGTACACGTGCGCCTACTTCGAGACGCCGGACGCCAGCCTCGATGCAGCGCAGCTGGCGAAGCTCGATCATGTCTGCCGCAAGCTCCGGCTGGGCCCGAAGGACACGGTGGTCGAGGCCGGTTGCGGATGGGGCGGGCTTGCCCTGCACATGGCGCGGCATTTCGGCGTTGCCCGTGTGCGTTCGTACAACATCTCGGAAGAGCAGGTGCGCTTCGCGCGCGAGCGCGCGCAACGCGAAGGGCTGGCGGACCGCGTCGACTACGTTCTCGATGACTATCGCAACATCGACGGCTGCTACGACGTGTTCGTCTCGGTCGGGATGCTGGAGCACGTCGGCGTCGACAACTACCGCGAACTCGGCGAAGTCATCCACCGCTCGCTCGCGCCAGATGGCCGCGGTCTCATCCACAGCATCGGGCGCAACCGCCCGGGTTATATGCATCCCTGGATCGAGCGGCGCATCTTTCCGGGTGCCTACCCGCCCGCCCTGTCCGAAATGATGCAGATTTTCGAGGCACGCCGCCTGTCCGTGCTCGACGTCGAGAACCTTCGGCCGCATTACGCAATGACGCTGCACCATTGGCTGGAGCGCTTCGAGGCCGCGCGCGAGCAGGTGCGTTCGATGTATGACGAACGCTTCGTCCGCATGTGGCGGCTCTACCTTGCGGGATCGAAGGCGGCCTTCATCGACGGCGAACTGCAGCTCTTCCAGGTGCTGTTCACGCGCCCGAAGGTGAACGACTGGCCGCTCACGCGCGGCTGGATGTATCGATGAGTGATGCGCCCGTGATTTCCTGCGAAGTGCTGGTGGTGGGAGGCGGCCCCGGCGGTTCGACCTGCGCTTGGGCACTGAAGCGCGCGGGCGTCGACGTCGTCGTCATGGACAAGCAGGCCTTTCCGCGCGACAAGGTGTGTGCGGGCTGGATCACGCCTGCCGTCGTCGAGTCGCTGCAGCTCGATGTCGACGCATATCGACGCGGGCGCGTGTTCCAGCCCATCACCGGTTTCCGCACCGGACTGCTGGGTGGAGCGGAGGTCGAGACCGACTATCCGGCAACCGTGAGCTACGGCATCAGGCGTTACGAGTTCGATGACTACCTGCTGCGTCGCTGCGGGGCGCGGCTGGAGCTGGGCGAGGCGCTGGGCGCGCTCGAGCGCGAGGGGGACGGCTGGCTCGTGAACGGGCGCATTCGCGCGCGCATGCTGGTCGGTGCCGGCGGCCACTTCTGTCCCGTGGCGCGGTACCTCGGCGCGGACCTCGGTGCGTCCGAGTCCATCATCGCGGCGCAGGAGGTGGAGTTCGCGATGACGCCGGAGCAGACCCGGCAATGCAGCGCGCTCGGTGAACGCCCCGAGCTGTACTTCTGTGCCGATCTCAAGGGGTATGGCTGGTGCTTCCGCAAGGGCAGCTATCTCAACATCGGGCTTGGGCGCGAGGACAATCACCGCCTCGCCGACCACCTGGCGGCGTTTCGCGAGTTTCTGCAGCAGCGGGGAACGGTGGGTTTCGAACTGCCGTCGCGCTTCAAGGGCCACGCCTATCTGCTCTATGGTCACGCGCCGCGGCGACTGGTCGGAGACGGTGTGCTGCTGGTCGGCGATGCGGCCGGATTGGCATACACGCAAAGCGGCGAGGGCATCCGCCCGGCGGTGGAGTCGGCGCTGATGGCAGCGGAGACCATCCTCGCCGCGCAAGGTGAGTATCGCGAGGAGCGCCTCGCTCCGTATGACGATCGGCTCGCGGCGCGCTTCGGGCCGCGCCAGTCGCGCAGGGTGGGCGACTATCTGCCGGGTGGCCTCAAGCACGCGATGGCGCGTGCCCTGATGGCAAGCCGGTGGTTCACGCGCCGCGTCGTGCTCGACAGCTGGTTCCTGCACGCGAGCGTGGCGCCGCTTGCGCCGGCGTCGTACACCCGCGGAGAATCGACGCGGATCGCGTCAGTCGCGTAGCCCGCCTGACGCCGGACCTCGACAGCGGCTGGGGTGATATCGGTGCCAGGCATCCGGCGTTCGAGACATTGGCTCCAGCCATTGCAGGGATCGATGGCGATCCGGCGTCCACTGTCGTCCTCGAACACTGCCTGCGGACGGCAGACGTATGCAATTCGGCGGGAATGCCGCTTCGCGTGCGCGACGAGCGGACGCTTGGCCAAGGCAGTGGATCGGCCTACGAGTTCCGCATTCGGAACAGCGGCATTCTCGCCGTTCGACCGGGACGCTGGCACGACGTCTTCAACGCGCTGGTCTGGCGTACCTTCCCGCATGCGAAGGCGGCACTCAACGAACGTCACTGCGCTGCGATCAACCCCCGTCCAGGTGCTCCTCGCGGAGCGTTGAGAGATGCGCTGACGCTCATCGACGAGAGCGGCGTCATCGTCGTCGCGAGCGATGCTTCGCTGCTGGACGCGATCCGCGCATTCCGCTGGAAGGAACTCTTCTGGCAGCGGCGGGCGGACTTCGCCACGTGTCTGCGGGTGCGGATTTTCGGTCACGCGTTGTACGAAAAGCTGCTGTACCCGTACGTCGGGCTGACCGGGCATGCAGTACTCTGCTGCGTGCCCCAGGCAGTGATCGAGGCCGAGATCTGCGAGCAGGTCGCCGAACTTGACCGCCTGCTCGCGGCATTCCTGCAGGATGGGACGCTGCTGCATTCGCCGGCGGATCTGCATCCGCTGCCGCTGCTCGGTGTGCCAGGCTGGCATGCGGAGACGGCGAGCGAGCACTTCTACGACAATCGAGACTACTTCCGGACGGGACGCCGGTCGCGCGGAACGGGAAACTGCTGAGGTCTTCTACTCGGGACGGCCGTTCGCAACGCGCAATGGCGTTGCATACGCTTCCTCCGGCGCGTTGGCGCCATTGGAAGAGGTCAACCGATTGCGACCCTCCTGCTTCGATCGGTACATCGCCTTGTCCGCCTTGTCGAGTAGGAGCGAGAGATCGCTGCCGTCGTCGGGGTAGCTCGCGATGCCGATGCTGACGGTGGTGGGCACGATGGCGTCGCCGACGCGCAGCCCGCTTGCCTCTACCGACCGGCGGACGCGTTCAGCGACCTCGCGGGCGCCGCGGGCGCCGGTCTCCGGCAGCAGGACGACGAATTCGTCGCCGCCGTAACGCGCCAGCACGTCGGTCGAGCGCAGCTGCGACCGGACGCTCTCGACGATGTGCTTCAGCAGGCGGTTTCCGGTTTCATGGCCGAAGCTGTCGTTCACGCGCTTGAGGTTGTCCGAGTCGATCATGATCAGGCTCATCGGTCGCGAATAGCGAACCGCCTGGTCGAACGCGCGATAGACGATCATGTTGAACGCGCGCAGGTTGTAGAGACCGGTGAGCGGATCGGTCTCCGAGAAGAGTTTCGCCTTGTTGAGCGCATAGTGAATGTCGGCCGACAGCATGGTCGTGATGTAGGCCACGAGCAGGACGGGCGAGAGCTTGGCGGCAAGTTCCACCGCGTAACCCAGCGACAGTACGGGGTGACCTTGCCCGATGCTGGAGAAGAAGACGTAGCAGGCGGCCACCAGCATCATCTCGAGCAGCGTCGCGACCTTGCCGAGCGCGAGCGCGCTGGCGATGATGGGCAGCAGATAGAGGCTGATGAGGGGGCTATCGAGCTTGCCCGTGTGCCAGACCACCCAGGTGATGAAGAGGATCATGGCGAGAGTCTCGATGGCGAGCTTCCACCGTGTCTCCCGCTTGTAGAAGTTGGCGTACCGGAACGAGAGGATGAACGCACCGAAGAAGAAGAGCGCCATCGTGACGGCGATGCGCCCCTCTTCCTCCAGGGGACGGATGAACTGAAACGCGAGCACGACGACGAGGATGAGCCACTCGATCTCCGCGATCGTGCGCGAGAAACCGCGCAGTTCGTCCTCGAAGGGGATCAGGCTTTCGTGCTTGAGGAGGCTCATGACGTTGGGGAGGCAGACCGCTGTTGGAGTCTGCCGTCGCCCGCTCGCATCGGGCGGGCGCTGGCCGGCAGGGGCCCGCTCCGATCGCGGCGACGGGAGCGAACGGCTGGCACCGATTAGCAACAAGCGTGCCGCGGGTTTTCGCCGCTTCCGTCAGGGGTGACGGCGCATGATTGGACTGCTGCGACGGGTCATCGAAGCGAAGGTCGCGGTCGTGGGTGAGTCCATTGCCGCAATCGGGCACGGACTCTGTGTTCTCGTGGGCGTCGAGCGTGACGACGACGAATCGGTGGCGGATCGTCTCATCGAGCGTCTGCTCGATTACCGCGTCTTCACTGACGAGCAGGGGCGGATGAACCGGTCGCTCCGCGACATTCGGGGCGCGCTGCTGCTGGTGCCGCAGTTCACGCTCGCCGCCGATACGCGCAAGGGGACGCGGCCAAGCTTCACGGCAGCGGCACAGCCCGACGTCGCTACGAGATTGTTTGCGCACTTGTGCGAACGGGCAAGGGCGCGCCACGCGCACGTCGCATGCGGCCGATTCGGCGCAAGCATGCAGGTCGCGCTCGTCAACGACGGGCCGGTCACGTTCTGGTTGCAGGTGCAACGCGGACCACGGTGATCCGCTGCGGATCATGAATCTTGCTACGCGGGGGCGGATCTTCCTGCACCGGATCTGCCGTGACACGAACCTGCTTCCAACGCGCCGTGCTGTTCGCCGATATCTCTGGCAGTGCGCGTCTGTATCGGCGCTTGGGCGATGCGCCTGCGCAGCGCGTCGTCCGCGAGGCCATCGCGCTTCTCACGGGCGCCTTGCCCGACCACGGCGGGCGCATGGTGAAAACCATCGGCGATTGCGTGTTGTGCGTCTTTGCCGATGCCGACGGTGCGGCTTGCTCCGCTCGCCGCATGCAGCGGGCGCTGGGCAGTGCCCACCCCGGCGGTGAACCGGTGCGCATTCACACCGGCATCGACTTCGGTCCGGTGATCGAAGAGGGCGGTGACGTCTTCGGCGATACGGTGAACGTCGCGGCCTACCTGGCGGCAGTCGCATCCGAGGATCAGATACTCGTCACGCAAAGAATGGCAACCGCGCTTTCGGCAGCCGC
Organism: Betaproteobacteria bacterium; assembly: GCA_016791345.1. NCBI lineage: Bacteria > Pseudomonadati > Pseudomonadota > Betaproteobacteria > Betaproteobacteria bacterium. The sequence goes on from JAEUMW010000437.1 coordinate 10,112, forward strand.
GAAGGAAGGCGTGCGCCCGCTTTTCAGCGCTCGCTTCAAGGACAGCCTCAGCTCGACCGCGGTCTATCAGATGCTCTGGAAGCCCGAGGACCCGCACGTCACGCAGATCAATCCGAAGACGAGACGGCTGTTGCCGAGCGACCTCGGCAGCTTGCGCGTGCTCCACTGCGAGCGCAGCCTGTCCGTGGACCGACTGCGACCTGCTCTGTCCATCGGGCGCGGTGCCGACAACGACATCGCCTTCGCCGACGCGCTCGTATCCCGGAGGCATGCGAGGTTCGTTCTTCGCCACACTAACTTCTACCTCGAGGATCAAAGCGTGAACGGCACTTTCGTTCGCCTGCACGACGGGGCCGAAGTGCACGTGCTGCGCGAGGAGATCCTGCTTGAGGGCAGGGGACGCGTGAGCTTCGGTCGCAGCTTCGACGAGATGCCGACCGAGATCATCGAATTTACCCGCGACCGCCGCTCGATGTATCGCGTGTGACACGCATCAGGCCGTCACCGGTGTCGCTTCGAGCGACGCGGGGCCGTCGCCATCGCGGTGGAAGTCAAAGCGCCGGTTGTGGAACCGTTCGAGCGTCGGTCGATGCCCGATGCTGAAGAGCGTGGTTTCCGGCAACCGCTGCTTCAGCAACCGGTACAGGCGTTCTTCCGTCGTCTCGTCGAGCGCCGCCGTAGCCTCGTCCAGATAAAGCCATGCAGGCTTCAGGAGCAGCGCGCGTGCGAAGGCGAGCCGTTGCTGTTCGCCCGGAGACAGTTGCAGCGTCCAGTGCTCATCGTCGTCGAGACGGTCGGCGAGTTGCGGCAAGCCGCACGCGACGAGTGCGCTGCGGATCTCGTCGTCACCATAGCTGCGAGCATCGGCGGGGAACGTCACCGCCCGGCGCAGCGGGCCGATCGGAATGTAAGGGCGTTGCGGCAGGAACAAGGTCGAGCCGGGGCGCCGGATGTGGCCGGTTACGTACGGCCAGATGCCGGCGATGGCCCGGAACAGCGTGCTCTTGCCGCAGCCTGACGGTCCGGTGAGGAGTGCGCTGTCGCCGGGCTTGAGCGTCAGAGTCGCATTCTTGAGCAACGGCCGTGCGTTCGGCAGTGCGAGATCGAGATCCCGCACCTCCAAGGCACCTTCGCTCGTTTCCTCGACGACGAGTTGACCTTCTTCGCGCTGGTCGACGGCGCGCTGCATCGCGTGCTGGAACGTGATGAGTCGCGCTGCCGACGCACGCCACTCGGCGAACGTCGTATAGGCGTCGATGAACCACGACAGAGCCCCCTGAACCTGGGAGAAGGCACTGGCGGTCTGCATGAGACCCCCGAGTGGAATGGCTCCGGAAAAGTAACGTGGCGCGGCGACGACGTAGGGGAAGATGATCGCAACCTGCGAATACCCGGCGGTGAACCAAGTAAGCCGTTTCTGCTGAACCATGATGCGGATCCAGTTGGCGACGACGTCGGCGAAGCGGTGCCGGAATCCGGCGAGTTCCTGCGCTTCGCCGCGATAGAGGGCGACTCCTTCCGCGTTCTCGCGAAAGCGCACCAATCCGAAGCGAAAGTCGGCTTCGTAGCGCTGCTGGTTGAAATTGAGTCCGATCAGGGGCTTGCCGATCCGGTGCGTGAGCCAGGTGCCGAGCGCCGCGTAGGCGAGCGCCACCCAGACCATGTAGCCGGGAATCTCGTAGGTGACGCCCGCGAGGCTCACGTCCAGCACACCCGAGAGTCCCCAGAGGATGCCGATGAAGGAGACCAGCGTAACCAGCGCGTTGATGAAACCAAGGGTGAGCGACAGCGTCTGTTCGATGAAGATCCTGAAATCCTCGGCGATGCGCTGGTCCGGATTGTCGGTGCCGCGGTCAGCGAGTTGCATGCGGTAGTAGGTGCGCTCTGCCAGCCACTCATCGAGATAGAGGTTGGTCAGCCAACGTCGCCAGCGAATCTGCAGCCACTGATTCAGGTAGAGCTGGTAGACGGCCATCACGATGTACGCGGCCGCGAGCCAGCCAAAACGCATCAGCAGTTCGAAGAATACGTCCTGCTTCTTATCCTGCAGGGAGTTGAAGAACGCGTTCTGCCACTGGTTGATCTCGACGTTGATCCAGACCATGCCCAGCGTGAGGGCGACGATGGCGGCGAGCAGCAGCCGCGCCGGCCACTTCTCCTCGGAACTCCAGTAGGGCCGGACGAGGCGCCACAGGTCGCGCACGAAGCGACCGTCCTTCTCGCTCAGCATTGAACTTTCCTCGCGCAGTCGATCGAGCGCGCATTATGACGGTCTCGCGCGCGATCGCGGCAACGCCGCATCGCGGCGAATGGCGGGAACTGAACTCACGGCCGCAGCCGTCGCGGCCGCGTCCGTGCGAGGGAAAGCTGCGGCAGTGTCAGTGCAGGTGACGGCGCCCCGGCGCGGTGGTGCCTTGCAGGAACGTGCGGTCCATTTCGTCCTCGCTGTTGACCTTGCGGTCCCACTCGCGGGCGAACAAGCCGTCGACGACGGCCACGACTTCTTCCACCGCTTCCTGCCCGAACTGACGCGAGAGCAGATGGGCGACGTCTTCCAGCATGCGTTGCCGCTGCGCCTCGTGGATGGCTTCGGCGGTCGGACCGACGAAGATGATCTGGCTCTCCTCGTCGCCGTTCTCGTGATAGAGGTTGACGTCGACTTCGCCGGCCTGTTCGGTGAGCGGACCCAGGGCGTGCAATGCCTGCTCCAGGCGCTGCTGGAAGCTGCGGCCGATCTGACCCGTCCAGCAGATCTCGAGCATCCGGTTCGTCGGATCGAAGCTGATGCCGGGTTCCTCGGGAATGCTGCTTTTTGCCTCATCCAGGGTGTCGACATCCACGTACTCGAGCCACGGCGAGATCGCCGCCTCGACCTGTGCGCGCGTGACGCCTTTGCACAGCGTCAGATCACCGTGGACATGCACTTCGATGCGCATTGTTGCTGCTCCTTGTCGGGGTAGGGGCGACGGGGATACCCCGTTTACGATCCAGCCGCGTTGCGTTCGAGCGGCTCTGCCGCGCCAGCCGTCACGGCGGGACGCAGCAGGGGATAGTAGACGTAGCCTCGAACCGGGACGCGCGATTCCCGCATCCGCTTGAGTTCGTCGAAGTCCACCTTCTTGTCCCACCAGATGGATCGCGCTTCGCGCTGGGCTTCCGGGAGGTGCGGCTTCTGCCGAAACAGATCGCGCATGAACTGGGTAAGCTCGGATTCGTACATGACGTGGCACGCGTTCAGGTTGCGGAATCTGGCGAATTCTAGCATTGCTGGAGGACGTGCCGCTGCGGCGACGGTTTTGTCGGCATGCCCCGCCTTTGGCGCGGCGGAAGACCGTCGGTATGGTATGCTGCGTTGCGTCCATCAACCTGGGAGACCGGCGGAGACCGCGGCCCATGATCGTCTTCCGACTCGTCTGTGATCACGAGCACCGATTCGAGGGCTGGTTCCAGTCCGCCGAGGACTACGAGCGTCAATGCGATGCCGGGGCCGTCCTCTGTCCGCTGTGCGAGAGCAAGCGCGTGTCGCGCCTGCCGTCTGCGCCGCACGTTCAGACTACCCGTGCGCCGGCACCAGGCGAGGCGGAGGGAGAAGCTCCCATCGAACTGCGCAAGCTCCTGAGCATGCTGCAGAGCATTACGGAGGACGTCGGCGACCGCTTCCCCGAGGAAGCGCGCAAGATCCACTATCGCGAGACGCCGGCGCGGAACATCCGCGGACGGGCGAGCCTGGAAGTGGTTGGGGAACTGGAAGAAGAGGGGATCGACGTCCTGCCGATTCCCGATCTCTCCAAGCTGCACTGAGCGCGGCTTCCGAGACGGCGCCGACCATGCGCGTCAACGCCAACGGCGTCGAGATCCACTGCGAGATCGAGGGCGAGGGACCGTGGATCGTCCTGTGTCACGCCCTGGCCTGCGATCTCGGCATGTGGGACGAGCAGATGCCGCGACTGCGCGAGCACTTCCGGGTCCTGCGTTTCGACGCCCGCGGACACGGGTCGAGCAGCGTTCCAGCGGCACCCTACACGTTCGATCAGATGGCGCGGGACATCGAAGGTCTTCTCACCGCGTTCGACATCGATCGCGCGCATCTCGTCGGTATCTCGCTGGGGGGAATGGTGGCGCAGGAGTTCGTGCTGGCTTACCCGCAGCGCGTGACAAGCCTGGTGCTGTGCGATACTACCAGCCGTTATCCCGAGGGCACCGACAAAGTCTGGCTGGAGCGGATTGCGATGGTTCATGTGGAGGGTACGGCTCCGCTGGTGGAGGCTACGCTCGAACGCTGGTTCACTCCGCCCTTTCGCGCTGCACGCCCCGACGTGATGGCACGTATCGCCGCGATGATCCGCAACACTTCACGAGAAGGTTATATCGGTTGTGGGGCCGCAGTGCCGACGATCGACACCACCGACCGGCTCGGGGCGATCCGCTGCCCGACACTGGTCGTGGTGGGGGAACACGACGCGGGCACGCCCCCCGCAATGGCGCAGACGATCCAACGCGGCATCGCCGGTGCGCAACTCACGGTCATCGAGTCCGCCTCACACCTCTGCAACATCGAGCAGGCCGAGGCGTTCAACGACGTCCTGCTTGAATTTCTTGACCGCGCCACCACTTCGCACTGATCCCCAACCGCGCGGGCCCGTTGGCTTGCCGCCAGGCGTTTGAGTTCGACCTGAGTTTGCCTGCTGTGACCGCCTGCACCTCGTCAAGGCACAGCGATTGCTGAGATGCCGGCGGGCACCGGCGGGTGGCTTCGCGGCAGCTCCCAAGGGTAGCTAAAGTGCCGATCCCGTCCGGCGCGATACTCGACGATGCCGCTCCACCCGGGTGCCCACCCTGATCCTTATCTCATCATGGTCATCGTTTACAATAGCGAAGGTTTTTACGTTGTCGAATACCCCTCCGAGCAAGGCTTCGAGGTCGTCGACAAGCACGCGCGCCGCGGGGCGTTTCTCACGGGCGATCTCGCCCAGCGCTTTCGCTGCAGCATGCAGAGCGTGATCGCCTCCAGTCCGTCCGAGTCGGACGTGGACGATTTCCTGGGCGAGTTGGACGCCCTCATGACCCAGCGGGTCACGTTTCACTGACGTCTTCACGCCGTTTCCGGCGAGCCTCTGACATTCTTCGGGTTACCCTGGCGCGGCGGCGCCGCTTGACGCTGGCTCGTCGTGCTCGAACAATTCTCTCCTCGTCGATTTCCTGTCGCAGACGCATGAACCCCAAGTGCTCGGCATATCTGCTGGGACTTTTCGCGCTCCTGCTCGTTGGCGCGACTGTTGGCCCCGCGTCGGCGGCAGCCCACGTCGTGCCGAACCGTGACGGCGTGCCAAGCCTTGCCCCGATGCTCGAGGGCGTAACGCCGGCGGTAGTAAACATCTCGGTGCTCTCGCGCTCGCCCGAAGTCGAAAATCCGCTGCTTCAGGACCCGTTCTTCCGCCGCTTCTTCGATCTGCCGTCGCGACCGCGACCCCAGCTTTCTGCGGGCTCCGGCGTGGTCGTCGACAGTGATCGGGGCTTCGTACTCACCAACCATCACGTCGTCCAGAACGCGCAGGAGATTGCGGTCACGCTCAAAGATCGTCGCGAGTTCAAGGCGAAGCTGATCGGTTCGGATGCCGGCACCGACATCGCGCTGCTCAAGATCGATGCGCCGGACCTGAGAGCAGCCAAGTTCGGGAACTCCGACCGGCTGGCCGTGGGCGACTACGTGGTAGCGATCGGCAATCCGTTCGGCCTCGGGCAGACGGTGACTTCCGGCATCGTCAGCGCGCTCGGCCGGAGCGGGCTCGACATCGAAGGTTACGAGGACTTCATCCAGACCGATGCGTCGATCAATCCCGGCAATTCGGGTGGTGCGCTCGTCAACCTGAAGGGCGAGCTCATCGGTATCAACACGGCGATCATCGGGCCGTCCGGGGCGAATATCGGCATCGGCTTCGCCGTGCCGAGCAACATGGTGCGGGCCGTGATGACGCAGCTCGCCAAGTTTGGCGAGGTGCGCCGCGGGGTGTTTGGCGTGACCAGTCAGGACCTGACGCCGGACATGGCGAGGGCGCTCAAGGTCAGCGCCTCCCAGGGCGCGGCGATCGTCGATGTTGCGGCGGGGTCCGCGGCCGAGAAGGCGGGCCTCAAGCCGGCCGATGTCGTGGTGGCGATCAATGGCCGGCCGGTGAAGGGATCGCTCGACCTGCGCAATCAGCTGGGTCTCGTGCCGGTCGGCGAGAAGGTCGAGATCACGCTACAGCGCGAGGGTGGCGAGCGGGTGGTAAGGGCCGTCATCGAGCCGGTCAAGGCCCGCTCGGGTCGCGGCGAGGCCGTGCCGGAGCTCGCCGGCATGTCGGTGGTCGATGCCGAGAGCGGGCTTGGCAACTCGGCGGCGGGCGACGGGGCTGGCGTGACGGCCGTAGAACGCGGGAGCACCGCTTGGAACCTGGGTTTGCGCCCGGGGGACCGCATCGTCGGGGTGAACCGCCGGCGCGTCGGCTCGGTCCAGGAACTGGTTGCCGCCCTCAAGGCGGCCGGAAGACCGGTCACGCTCAACGTCGTCCGCGGAGACTTCCTCGTCTCGCTCATGATCAAGAGATAAGGAAGCTTTATGCATTCGGCGATGCTGCTACTCGCGTGCCTGTTGGCAGGCACGGCCTCAGCGACTTTCGCGCAGGCGCCCACCGCCGAAACTCGCTACTTCCCGCCGCCCGGCCCGAGCAAGACGTGGGAGCGACGCAGCCCGCAACAGGTCGGGCTGAATGCAGACCGGCTGGAGGCTGCGGTCAAGCTCGCCCGCAAGAACGAAATGCCCTGGCGGCGTGAACTCGGCGAACAGATCTTCCACGACAGCATCTCGGAACCTGCAGCGGCCGTCCCGCTCGGTCCCACGATCGACCGCGGCGGTCCAAGCGGAGTCGTTCTGCGTCACGGCTATGTCGTCGCCGAGTGGGGAGATGCCGATCGGGTCGAGATGGCATTCAGCATTACCAAGAGTTACCTCTCCACCGTCGCTGGTCTGGCGGTGGAGCAGGGGCGCATCCTCGATCTGCGCGACCGCGTCGTCACCTATGTGACAGAAAACTTCGACAGTCGCCGCAATTCACGCGTCACCTGGCAGCAGCTGCTGCAGCAGACCAGCGAGTGGCAGGGCGACCTCTGGAGCAAGCCCGACGCCGCGGACCGGCGGGCCGGGCGCGACCGCAGTCTGCAGGAGCCGGGAACGTTCTGGGAGTACAACGATGTCCGGGTAAATGCCCTCGCATTTGCCCTTACCAAGGTCTGGCAGCGTCCGCTGCCGGAAGTGCTCAAGCAATACGTGATGGATCCGATCGGAGCGTCCGGCACGTGGCAGTGGCACGGTTACCGCAATTCCATCGTCAACATCGAGGGTCGCGCTGTCGCCTCCGTGAGCGGCGGCGGGCACTGGGGCGGGGGTCTCTGGGCGAGCGTCTGGGACCACGCCCGCTATGGGTATCTTTTCCTGCGCCGGGGCGAGTGGGCCGGCAAGCAGGTGGTGTCCGAGACCTGGATCAAGCAGGCGCTTGCACCGTCCGCTCTGATGCCGACCTATGGCTATCTGTGGTGGCTGAACACAAACCAGCAGCTCTACCCGGCAGCTTCCGCGGCGAGCTTCTTCGCGCAGGGTTCGGGCGGCAACGTCATCTGGATCGACCCGGCGAACGATCTCGTGGTGGTGGCGCGGTGGCTGCGGCCGGAGCGCTTCGACGAGTTCTTCGGAGCGGTGACGGCCGCGGTCGAACGCTGAGGCCGTCGCGCGCCTTGAAATGTCATAGCCATGGTGGTTTGATATCACCCACGACGACAGGACATCTCGAGGGGGGCCGACATGGCGAAGATGATCCCCGAAACACCGCCCGATTACGACCGCGCCCGCGTGATCGAGCGACCTGACGGCTTCTATTGGCAGGACAAGGACAGCGACCGCACCTACGGTCCCTTCCCGACGCTCTGGGAAGCCATGGAGGACATGACCTTCACCATGGATGCCGGCGCGGACGGCGAGGACGGCCTCGAAGTGCCGGATGCCGACGTCGGCATCGTGTTCACGGACGACGACGGATTCGGCGACGGTGAAGGGCCGATCGATTTCGATCGGCTCTGAGATTTCCGGTCGAAGTTTAGCGGGTCGCTTTGAGCTGAGGATCGGACAGCCTGCCGGAAACGGCGACCAGCGCCCGAATCGGGTGCGGCTTTGCCGCGAGTTCGACGTTGAGCCGCCCTGCAAGATCACCGGATGCGACCATGTCCGTTGTCCCGTTCGCGAGGAGCAGGCCGGAGGACAGCGCGAGCTGCCGGTACTGGTAGTTCCGGCCGGTGACTTTCAGGGTTCCGGAGAGCTCGGCAAACTGCGTCTTGCCACCGCGCACCGGTGTTCCGGCCGCGGCCTCCTGCAGCGCACGCGTGAGGTCCAGGTTCTCGATCTCGCCCCGCTCGACCTTGAATCCCGCCTCCATGACAGGTTCCGCAAACAGGCGGCTGAGCGATTCCGACTGCGTGGTGTAGCGTCCATTGACGGTCAGCTGTCCGGTGGCGCGGAACTGTGGAGTGAACGACTTGAGCGCCTTTGCCAAATCGACCCCGTTGGCGCTGAAATCGCCCGTCAGCGTCCACGGGCTGTTCCACACCAAGGTGGCACGGCCGGTTGCCGTGCCGCCATAGAGGCGGGCGGTGAGTTCGCTCAGCGCGAGTTCTTTCCCGCGCAGCCATCCCTTGCCTGTGATCTCATCGAACTCGAACCCGGGGCCGAGCGGCGATTTCCAGCCTCGTCCCGAGAACTCGGTTTCCATGCCATCGGCCTTGGCGCGCAGATCGACCTTGAGCTTGCCGTCTTCGCTGCGCAAGGCGGCCTTCGTGAACCCTCCGGCGGCGTCCAGACCGATCTCGCCACCGAAAGCAGGCAGTGGGACTGCAGTGCCGTCGAGCTTGACGTTCCGCAGCACGACTTTCGCGACCTGCAGCGACTTGTCACGGCCCGGTGCGACCCAGTCCCCCAACCGCGGCAACAGGTTTACGTCCGCGCTGACAGATTCGAGTTCCAAGCTCGACAGGACCTTGCGCTCGGTGAAGAGTGACGAGAGCACGGGTGCCGCGCGGACGCTGGCGATCTTCACGTCCTGTGTGGCACCGATGACCACGTTCTCCGCCCTGAAGTGAGGTGACGGGAAGACCGCCGCCCGAACCGAGCCGATCTTGACCGGTTCGCCGAGCGTGCTCGAAACGACCTTCTCCATGCCGGGCGCAAGGCTGTCCCAAGGGAGTATGTGCACGAGGGCGACGGCCACGATCACGAGCAGTGCAACCGCCGCAGCCGCCGGCTTCTGCCACTTCACACGCCGCTTGGGGAATGGCGAGGACGCGCGCTTTCCCAAGGCTTTCCGTGCAAGCGCCTTCTCCTCCGCTGCCGCACGCTTGCGCTCCTTCGCTTCTTCCTTCTCGCGTTTCTTCCGGAGCTTTTCCTCGGCTTTGCGCTGTTCCTCAGCCTCCGCACGGGCGGCTGCTTCCTCGCGCTCGCGCCGCTCGGCTTCAGCGCGCGTGCGTTCTTCGGCCTCGGCACGCTCGCGGCGCCGCGCCTCCTCCGCGAGACGTCGCTCTTCGTCTTCCCGGCGTGTGCGCTCTTCCTCTTCAAGGCGGCGACGTTGTTCGTCTTGAGCTGCCTGTTCCGCCTCTCGGAGGCATCTGCGCTCTTCGTCGATTGCCGCCTGTTCCGCCGCTTCGGCGGCTTTCCGTGAGGTTTCGTGTGCCTCGTCGGCAAGTCGTGCCGCTTCGGCCATGGCTTCGCGATCCGCCTCGTCCTTCGCCGCCATTTCCAGCGCGTGGCGTTCCGCCGCGACTCTGAGCTTCTCTTCTTCCTCGGCCCTCAGTTCTCGCTCGCGGGCATCGAGCGCGTCCAAGTCGATCTCGAAGAAGGGGGAGACATCGACCTGTGGGATCGACGCGCCATCGCCGGCGGACGACAGAGCCGCCGGGATACCCGGTGCAGCCGTGGTCTCGGCCGTCAGGTCGGGTTCAGACTCCGGCTGCGCTGATGCTTCCGGCTCGACATCGTTGTTAACCTTAGTTGCCGCAGATCCATCGGCCGCGGCGGACTCAGACTCGGCCGACTGCGATCCTGCGGGGTCCTCTGGCTCGGCTGGGGCGTCGATCTGCTCGGTTGGCGCCAAAGTCTGGGCTGGTGCGACTTCCTGGGCGCACGCAATGGCAGCGGCGGCTTCCTCAGCGGCAGCGCGTGCGGCCTCCTCGCGGGCGCGTTCCTCGGCTTCCGCTTCGCGCCGGGCGGCTTCCTCGCGCGCCTCGCGCTCCGCCTGCTCCTGCGCTTGCCTTTCGGCTTCTTCCCGCGCGCGCCGCCGCTCCGTTTCCTCACGTTCCTGCCGGGCACGCGCTTCGGCTTCTTCCTCGGCACGGCGCTCGGCTTCTTCACGTGCCTTGCGTTCGGCCGCGAGATTGGCTTCCAATTCTTCACGCATCCGGCGTTCGGCTTCTTCACGCGCCCGATGCTCGGCCTCGTCGCGGGTGCGCTGCTCCGCCTCCTCGGCTGCCCGCCGCTGCGCTTCCTCGCGTGTCTGGCGCTCGGCTTCCTCCTGCGCTCGTCGCTGCGCCTCCTCGCGCTGCCGCAGGGCGTGCTCCTCTTCGGCACGGCGCTCGGCTTCCTCGCGCGCCCGGCGTTCGGCGGCAAGCCGTGATTCGAATGCTTCCCGCGCACGCCGCTCGGACTCTTCGTGGGCAAGGCGTTCGGCTTCCTCGCGCGCCCGGTGCTCGGCATCCTCTTGCGTCTTGCGCTCTATCGCTTCGCGTGCACGCTGTTCGGCGTCCTCTTTTGCCTTCTGTTCGACGGCAAGCCGGGCGGACAACTCCTCGCGCGCACGGCGCTCCTCGGAAAGCCGTGCTTCCATTTCCTCTCGCGCTTTCTGCTCGGCCTCCTCACGGGCGCGGCGCTCGGCCTCCTCGCGCGCCTGCCGTTCCGCGGCGAGCCGCGTCTCGAGTTCTTCCTTGGCTTTGCGCTCCAGTTCCTCGCGGGCACGTCGCTCGGCTTCCTCGCGGTTCCTCAACTCTTCCCCGAGCCTCGCCTCCGTCTCTTCGCGCGCCTTGCGCTCGGCCCCCTCGCGCGCCTGCCGTTCGGCTTCCACACGGGCCAGCTTTTCAGCTTCGAGCCGTGCTTCCAGCGCTTCGCGCGCCTGCCGTTCCTCCTCGGCGCGTCTTTCGGCGTCGGTCCTGGCCTTGCGCTCGGCCTCCGCCTTCATGTGGGCTTCGAGGCGTGCGCGTGCTTCCGCCTTCGATCGCGCCTCGGCTTCTGCGGCTACCCGCTCGCGCAGCTCCATTTCGGTCCGCGCCTGAGCCTCGGCACGCACGCGGGCTTCCTCATCGGCGCGCGCTTTCGCTTCTGCGGCTGCCTGCGCCTTCAGCGCTTCCTCCGCCACGCGGCGCGCTTCGGCCTCTGCTGCGGCGCGGGCCGTCGTGACTTCGCTCTCCGTAGCCATCGAAGCGACGAGCGGGGAGCGAATCTCCGAGGCGCGACCCGAGTCGGGGTCGCTCTTCTCGTCGAGGGCGCTGCGTGCAATCGCCGAGAGGTCGAGCTGATCGAGGTCTCCCGCGGCGACCGGGCGGGGCAGACGCCACGATCGGATGCTCGATGTAGTGCCCGATGCGACTTCGCCCGGAGCGCACGCCTTGATGAATCCTTCTTCCTCCAGACGCTCGATAGCCTGCCGAAACTTCATCTCCGAGAGCTTCGACTCGCGCAGGAGTCGCTCCAGGGACGATTTGCCGTCGAACAGTGCCAGCACACTCAGCAGATTTCGCGGCAGGCGCGCTGCCCGGTTCTTGACTTCGCTGACGCCACGGGGGGTCTTGGTGAAGATGGCCTGAAAATCCATGCCTGCTTAGCCTGGGTCGGTTGGTCGCGAAAGCGCCCCCGGAGCACCCGGCGTATTCCGCCCGGGTGGACGCGACCGGGCGGGCCGATTACGGGAGCACTGTGTTGCGGGGGCGGGGCCGGTGCAGCGAATCGCCGCAATCACCGGCAGCGTCAAGAATCGAGCAAGTTTCCTGCCTTGGAAGCGGGTGCCGCAGCGACGAACCGGCTAACGCACCGCGAGGACGATCTTGCCGACGTGGGCGCCGCTTTCCATGAGGGCATGGGCGTCAGCGGCCTGGTCCAGGGGGAAGACGGCATGGACGACCGGGCGTATCTTGCCGGCCTCGATCAGGGGCCACACCTGGTCGCGCAGACTGCGCGCAATGTTCGCCTTGACCGCCGCGGTGCGCGCGCGCAGCGTGGAGCCGGTCAGCACCAGACGCCGCACCATGATGTCCGCCAGATTCACGGTCGCTTTCGCGCCGCCGAGGAAAGCGATCAGCACGAGTCGGCCATCATTGGCCAGCGCTTTCAGTTCGCGCGGCACGTAGTCGCCGCCGACCATGTCGAGGATGACGTCGACGCCGCGACCGCCGGTGGCCTGCTTCACCACCTCGGCGAAGTCGTCCGTCCGATAGTTGATGGCGACCTCGGCACCGAGTTCGACGCAGGCGGCACACTTCTCCGCACTGCCGGCCGTGGCGAAAACACGGTTGCCGAACGCACGCACCATCTGGATCGCGGTGACGCCGATGCCGCTGGTGCCACCCTGGACGAGGAAGGTTTCGCCGGGTTCCAGCCGCCCGCGGTCGAAGACGTTCGTCCAGACGGTGAAGCAGGTCTCGGGAAGCGAAGCCGCCTGCACGAAATCCAGGCCGTGAGGCATCGGCAGGCACTGCCCGGCGGGCACCGTGCAGTACTCTGCATAGCCGCCGCCGTTGGCGAGCGCGCAAACGGCATCGCCGACACCCCAGCCCGTCACGCCCTCGGCGACCGCGGCGATCCGACCGGCCACTTCGAGGCCCGGCAGGTCCGATGCGTCCGGCGGCGGCGGATAGACACCCTGCCGCTGCAGCACGTCCGGACGGTTGACCCCGGCGGCGAATACCTCGATCAGAACGTCGCCCGGTGCCGGCCGGGGCATCGGACGACGCGTCGGCTTCAGCACTTCCGGACCACCCGGGGCAGAGATTTCCACGGCGCGCATCGAGTCGGGGAGCATCGGTCTCTTCGAAACGGATGAAGTCGGGAGGCCGATTGTACTCCCGCGCCGGGGGCCGGGGCCGGCTGGCATCGTGGCGGACTATGGACCACAATCGCCCCTTGCTGCGGTGCCGTGGAGGGGGTGATGGCCGGCTATATCCTCGCGCTGGATCAGGGCACGACGAGTTCGCGGGCGATCGTCTTCGACGCTGCCGCGGGCGTGCGTGCCGTTGCGCAGAAAGAACTCGCCCAGCACTATCCGCAGCCCGGGTGGGTGGAGCAGGATCCGCGGGAAATCTGGTCGTCGCAGGTCGGTGTGGCCGCGGAGGCGTTGAGCCGGGCCGGGTTGAGCGCCCACGACATCGCGGCCATCGGCATCGCCAACCAGCGCGAGACGACTGTCGTCTGGCATCGGCGCACCGGCGAGCCGATCAGCAACGCCATCGTCTGGCAGGATCGGCGCACCGCCAGGTTCTGCGAGGGGCTCAAGCGGGAAGGCCTCGAACCGCTGTTCGAGAGTCGCACCGGGCTCATCATCGATCCTTACTTTTCCGGATCGAAAGTGCGCTGGATTCTCTACCACGTGCCCGGCGCGCGGCAGGCCGCGGAGCGCGGCGAACTCGCATTCGGCACCGTCGACAGCTGGCTCGTGTGGAAGCTCTCGGGCGGCAGGCGTCATGTCACGGACGCGAGCAATGCGTCGCGCACGCTCTTGTACAACATCCACGCCGGGGCCTGGGACGAGAAGCTCCTCGGAATTCTCGGCGTTCCGCGTTCGATGCTGCCGGAGGTCGTGCCCTCCAGCGGCGAAATCGCGCTGACCGACCCCGATCTCTTCCCGGCGGGCATTCCGATCGCAGGCATGGCGGGGGACCAGCAGGCGGCGTTGTTCGGGCAGTGCTGCCACGCCCCCGGCATGGCGAAGAACACCTACGGCACCGGCTGCTTTTTGCTCATGCATACGGGGGCCGTGCCGACACATTCGCGCAACCATCTGTTGACGACGGTAGCGTGGAAGATCGGTGATCGCACGGAGTTCGCCGACGAGGGGAGCATTTTCATCGGCGGTGCGGTGGTGCAATGGCTGCGCGATGGTCTCGGTCTCATCCGCTCGGCAGACGAGGTGGAGCGGCTCGCTGCGAGTGTGCCGGACAGCGCGGGCGTGCACTTCGTCCCGGCCTTCACCGGCCTCGGTGCGCCGTACTGGGATCCACACGCGCGCGGCCTCATCTGCGGCCTTACCCGCGGCAGCACCGGCGGCCACCTGGCACGCGCCGCCCTGGAAAGCATGGCGTTTCAGACCACCGACGTCCTGCGCGCGATGGAAGCCGATGCCGCGATCAGGGTCGCGCAGCTGCGGGTCGATGGCGGCGCTGCGCGCGACAACCTTCTCATGCAGTTCCAGGCAGACATGCTCGGCGTGCCGGTGGTGCGGCCGCGCACCACGGAGACGACCGCGCTCGGTGCCGCGTTTCTCGCCGGGCTGGCGGTCGCTTACTGGGAGGACCGGGAACAGCTTTCGTCCCTGTGGTGGGAGGAGCGCCGGTTCGAGCCGCGCATGAGCCGTGACGAGGCTGCCACCCGCTACGCTGCGTGGCGTGCCGCCGTCGCCCGTGCCCGCAGTCACCCGGCGGCCTCGGACTTTGCGCCTTGAACGCACTGCCGCGAGCGGCTACAATGCGCGACTTTTCGGAATTTGCCGGAGTAACATCCATGGCACGCGTGTGTGAAGTGACGGGCAAGCGCCCGCTGGGTGGGCATCATGTGTCTCACGCCAACAACAAGACCAATCGGCGCTACCTGCCGAACCTGCAGTATCGCCGCTTCTGGGTCGAGAGCGAGAACCGCTGGGTGCGCCTGCGCGTGAGCCAGGCGGGCCTGCGCACGATCGACAAGAAGGGCATCGACGTCGTGCTCGCGGAATTGCGCGCGCAGGGCGTGAAGATCTGAGGAGACGACCGTGCGCGAAAAGATCAAGCTCGAATCCACTGCCGGCACCGGGCACTTCTACACGACCACGAAGAACAAGAAGACGACGCCCGAGAAGCTCGAATTCAAGAAGTACGACCCGAAGGCGCGCAAGCACGTCGCCTACAAGGAAACCAAGCTCAAGTAAGCGCGCGGTTCCACCGTCGCAAAAACAAAAAGCCCGCCGATGGCGGGCTTTTTGTTGACTGGCGTCCGCCAGTGTCAGGCGTACTGGCGCAGGCGCATCGAGAACTCGCGCAGCGGTGCAATGCCGCTCGCTTCCGCTCGCTGGCACCAGTCCTCGAGCTGACGCACGAGTTGCTCGCGCGATGCGCTGGAGCGGGCCCAGATTGCACTGAGTTCGTCGCGCATGCCGAACACCGTCTTCAGCACGCTGCTCTTCATGCTGAGCACGTCGAGGCAGGCACGGTCCTCGGCCTTGACCTCGGTCTGACCCCGCATCAGGAAGCGCTTCACCGCCTCCCAGTCGACCTTCGAGTGCTCGCGCACCTTCTCGAACTCATCGGCGCAGAGGCGCTTCACGCTCTTGGCGTACTTCGCCATGACCTCGTAACGGTGGTTGATCACTGCCTGCAGCGTGGTGACGTCGCACTCGGTCTTCGCTTCCGCCATACGCAGACGGGGCGCCAGGCGCTTCACGTCGGCAAGCCCGACCATCTCCATGAGGCGGATGTAGAGCCAGCCGATATCGAACTCGTACCACTTGCTGGAGAGCCTGGCCGAGCTGCCATAGGCGTGGTGGTTGTTGTGCAGCTCCTCGCCACCGATGAGGATGCCCCAGGGCACGATGTTGCGCGAGGCGTCTTCCGTCTGGAAGTTGCGGTAGCCCCAGTAGTGACCGATGCCGTTGATGACGCCGGCGGCGAACAGCGGAATCCATATCATCTGCACGGCCCAGATCGACATGCCGAGGAAACCGAAAAGGGCGAAGTTGATGATGAACATGAGCGTGATGCCGAGCCGCGTGTACTTGCTGTACAGATTGCGCTCGATCCAGTCATCGGGGGTGCCGTGACCGTACTTGTCGAGGGTCGCCTGGACTTTCGCTTCCTCGCGATAGAGTTCAGCCCCTTCCCACAGCACCTTATTGATGCCTCGCGTCTGCGGGCTGTGAGGATCCTCCACGGTTTCGCATTTCGCGTGGTGCTTGCGATGAATCGCCGCCCATTCCTTCGTCACCATGCCGGTGGTGAGCCACAGCCAGAAGCGGAAGAAATGGCTCACGATCGGGTGCAACTCCAGGGCGCGGTGGGCCTGATGGCGATGCAGGTAGATGGTCACTCCCGCGATGGTGATATGGGTGAGCACCAGCGCCACCACGATGTAACCCCACCAAGGCAGCTCGAGAAAGCCTGAGAAGAACATGGACGATCCTTATTCCGGGCGAGTCGTCTCGGATTGAGACAAGTTGCGCAATATACAGCATTGACGCCAAAAGGCAACAGGATTTGTGCGATGCAGCACGAGGCTAACTGCTTGTCGGACTGGCCGGATTTGCGAGGGCTGCCCCGTCGCGGTGCAGGCGCGCCTCGCTTTGCGGGTAGGGAACCGCGATGCCGGCCGCCTTGAGGCCGGCGAGAATCGTCTCGTACAGTTCGGTGCGCAGAGCGGTCGTCCCCCGCTCCGGATCGCCGACCGAGACGCCGAGTTCCAGTTCCACGCCGAAGTCGCCGAGGCCGGTGACCGCGACCAGGGGGGCGGGTTCGGACAGGACGCGCGACTGCGCCTGCGCTGCTGCGAGGGCGATCTCGCGCGCTTTCTGCACGTCGCTGTCGAAAGGGATGCGGAACGGCAGCGTCACCCGCGCCCGGCGCCCGCCGGCGCCGTGGCTGACCACTGTCGATGAGATCAGCGTCTCGTTCGGGATGATCGCCTCGTTGCCGTCCAGGCTGCGCACGACGACGTAACGGGCGGTCATCCGGGTGATCTGACCCTGACTCTTGTCGACGGTGACGACATCGCCCAAGCTCACTGAACGGTCGAGCAGGATGATGAAGCCACTCACGTAGTTGCTGGCGATTCTCTGCAGGCCGAGGCCGAGGCCGACGCCGAGCGCGCCGCCGAAGACCGAGAGCGCCGTGAGATCGATGCCCACCATCGGCAGCGCGATCAGGACCGCGAGGACGATGAGCACCGCGTGCAGCGCTTTGGCGAGCACGACGCGCACGTTGATGTCCATCTCGGTCGCGCTCATGAGGCGCTGCTCCAGCACGCGACCGGCCCACAGCGCGAGCAGGAGCGTGACCGTGACCGCGATCAGACCGTTGATGACGGTAAGCAGACTGGTAGAGCGGCCGCCCAGGGGGATGCGGATTTCATCGAGATAGCCGAGCACGTCGGGCAGGAAGCCGGTGATGTGCAGGGCGAGCCCGAACCACACGACGCCGGAGATGAGGCGCTCGAAGCGCTGCACCAGCCCGCTGTACGGGAACACGTGACGCAGCATGAAGACTGCGAAGCGCACGATGGCGAGTGCGCCGAGCAGCGGCACCGCGAGTTCGAGCAGGTGCACCGGCTGATGCTTGCGCAGGAGCGCACGCCCTGCCAATACGACGACGAGCGCCGTCAGCGGGAAGAGCGCCCGCTGCACACCCGCCGCGCCGACCTTGAGCGCCGTATGGTCGGTGCGCACCCATGGCGCGACGAAGCGGTTGAGCAGCCAGGCCACCGCGAGCGCCACCGCGATGACGGCGAGTTCCCACAGAACTGAAGTCTTCTGCAGGTCGGTGAGGAGGTCTCCGATCAGCGGGGGCAGCGCGAAGTCCGACATGAGTGCAGCGGGAAGGAGCGGGGCGCAAAACGCGGCGAATTCTAACACGCGACCCCGGGCCGCCTGCCGAGGCTCGGAGATCAGACCGCGGTTGTCTCGCGCCGCTCCAGCACCGCGCCGAAGAAGCCGTCGCAGCCGTGGGCGGCCGGCGTGAGCGCGAGGTAAGGTCCGGTATCGAGCGCCACCCGCGCCTGTGCCAGGACCTCTGCCGCCGGCATCAGCGCGAAGTCCGGGTGCGTTTTCAGGAAGGCGTCCACGACGTCCTCGTTCTCTTCCGCAAGCACGCTGCACGTGCCATAGAGCAAGCGCCCGCCGGGCCGCACGAGGCGCGCCGCCGCCGCCATGATCGACGCCTGCTTCGCCGCCATCTCGGCGACGCTTGCCGGCGACTGGCGCCATTTGAGGTCGGGATTGCGGCGCACTGTCCCGAGCCCGCTGCACGGCGCGTCGACCAGCACCCGATCGGCCTTGGCGGCGAGGCGCAGGATGCGCACGTCGTTCTCGTCGGCGATGTGTCGCGGCTCTACGTTCGTGAGCCCGGCGCGGGCGAGGCGCGGCTTCAGTTTCGACAGCCGGCGCTCGGACGTGTCGAAGGCGTAGAGCCGCCCCTGCGACTGCATCACATCGCCGAGCAGCAGGGTCTTGCCGCCGGCACCCGCGCAGAAGTCGACGACCAGGTCGCGCCGCCTGGGTGCGACCAGCAGGCCGAGCAGCTGACTGCCTTCGTCCTGCACTTCGATGGCTCCCGACCGGAAGAGATCATGGCGATTGATGGCGGGGTGTCCCGCGAGGCGCACGCCAAGCGGAGAATACGGTGTCGCGGTCGCGACGATGCCATCGCGGGCAAGCCGCGCGAGCACCGCCTCGCGGTTTGCCTTCACGCGGTTCACGCGCAGATCGAGCGGCGCCGGCTCGTTCAGGCTGCGCGCCAGTGTGAGCAGCGCCGCCTCGCCCAGCCTGGGCAGCAGACGCTCGATCAGCCAGTCCGGCAGGTCGCATTGCAGCGCGAAGGGAAGTTCGGACACGTCTGCCGCGCGCACGGTGTTGAGCCATGCGATCTCGGACGGGTCGAGGAACGGCGCAAGCTCGCGCGCCGAGACACCCTTGAGCTTCGCCAGGCAAGCCAGCACGAGGCGCCGCGGGTGCATCCCGCCTGCCAGGTGTTCGAGCAGGCGCCTGCGGCGCAGACAGGCGAACACCGTTTCGGCGATGAAGCTGCGGTCACGGGCACCAAGCTCGCGGTGCATGCGAAAGAAGGCGCTGAGCGCGGCGTCCGCCGGCCCCGCAAGGGGCAGGGCCGCGGCCAGCGCGTCCTCTGCCGAGCGCAGCTGCGCCGCCGCCAGCTCAGCCACGAACCAGCTGCAAGCCGGTGACGAGCTGCTCGGCGGCGATGCTGCCCTTGCGGTCGGTGAAGCGCAGCCGGATCGGAAGGTAGGCGAAGTCGACGGCGAGCCACACCTCGATGCCCTCGTCGCCCGGCTTGCGCAGCTGTTTCACATAGATGGCGCGCAGGTCGCCCATCGGCGTTTCCACGATCTCCTGCGGACCGACCTCCACTTCGTAGGTGTCGAGCTTGCGCCCGTTGGTGAGATTGAGGCGCAGCGGTCCGGGTTCGAGGCGTACTACCGAGAGCTGGCATATCAGCGACAGGATGTCGAGCGAGGACGGTCGCAGCGGGACCTCGCGCACACCGTCCGGGTCGGTGAAGCGCGCTACCCCGGTGGTGCGGTCGAACTCGACGCGATACTGCTTTTCCCCCCTCTTCCCGGTGCGGTCGAGACGGAAGGAATCGGGCTCGAAACCGGCCTCGGTGATGCGCCCCTCGCTCGTCGAGCTCATGCCGAACGGATAGAAGAGGGCGGCGAGCCCGATCGTCTTGCCGTTGCTGGCGAGCCGATAGCGGCCGTCCGTGATCTCCCAGGAGAGTTCGCTGCGGCCGGCCAGGAAACGGTGCGAACCGTAGTAGATGTCGAACTGGATCGAACCCTGCGGCGACAGCGGCCGTTCGGCGCGCAGCGGCGTTACCGGCGGCTCGTCTGCGGCGAGCTCGATCGGTGGCGATGTGATGGGTGCAGCCAGCGCAGACCCGGTATCGGCGGTAACCGCTGCGCCGGCGTCGGCGATCACGGGGTCCTGCGCGGGCGGTGGGAGATCAGGCGTCGCCACGGCAACAGGTGCCATGGGCGGAGCTGCGATCGGCCGCGCTGGTTGGGTGGTCTTGCGTGCGGGCGGCGGCCGCTTCGGCGTGGCGGCGAGACGGCGTTCCACGGGCGGTGGCGGCGCGGGGCGTTCTTCCTGCACGGCAACCAGCGTGGCTTCGAGCGGCCGCGGCGGCTGCGCCGGGGCGGGCATCCGCACGCGGCTCGCAATCGCGAAATGCAGCGCGACGGAAACCGCAAGCGCCACCGCCAGGCGGCGGTGGGTGGTCGACGGGGATGCGAACGAAGCGGGTCCTGCGGAGACAGGCTTCATCCGGGGAATAACGCGTGAGATCCCAACCGGTCGACGGCTCAGGCGTCGACCGGAGGCACCACGAGCGCGCCGGTGACTCGCTCCCCGCCTGCCAGCACGACGCGACCGCCGGCGTCGACCGAAACGCGTTCCTCGCACAGCCAGCGCACGGCCTGCGGAAAAACCCGGTGCTCCTGTTCGAGCACGCGGGCGGCGAGCGTGTCCTCGGTGTCGTCGGCGCGCACCGGCACGGCGGCCTGGATGATGATGGGGCCGTGGTCGAGCGCAGGCGTGACGAAATGCACGGTGCATCCGTGCACCTTGACGCCTTCCGCGAGCGCGCGGGCGTGGGTGTGCAACCCGGGAAAGGCGGGTAACAGCGACGGGTGAATGTTGATGAGTCGGCCGGCGAAGCGCGCGACGAACGCAGCGCTCAGGACGCGCATGAAGCCGGCGAGCAGCACGTAGTCCGGCGCGTAGCCGTCGATCACCTCGGCGAGCGCCGCATCGAAGGCGTCGCGGCTCGCGAATTCGCGATGCTCGACCACGCGCGTCGGCACATCGTGGTTGGTGGCGACGTCAAGCCCCGCGGCGTCCCCGCGATTGCTGATGACGGCGACGACGGAGGCCGGCAGCTCTGCCTTCAACAGCGCCTCCATGTTGCTGCCGCGACCGGAGATGAGGATGACGAGCCGGCGCATGTCAGACGATCACGGTTTGCGGCTCGTCGCCGTGCCGCGCGCGGATCTGCCCCAGGCGAAAGACGGTCTCGCCCTGGGTGCGCAGGATTTCCGACGCCGTCTCGGCATCCGCCGCATCGACCACGAGCACGAAGCCGATGCCGCAGTTGAACGTGCGATGCATCTCCGCGGCGGCGACGTTGCCGGCCTCGCGCAGCCACTGGAACAGCGGCGGCAACGGCCACGCGTCCGCTTCGATCTCGGCGACGACAGCGGCCGGCAGGATGCGCGGGACGTTGCCGGTGATCCCGCCGCCGGTGATGTGCGCCATGCCCTTGACCGCGACCGATTGCAGCAGCGCGAGCACGGGCTTCACGTAGATGCGCGTGGGCGCCAGGACGGCGTCCGCAAACGGGCGTCCGTCGATGGCGTCCGGCAGAGCCGTGGCCTCGCGCTCGATGATCCTGCGGATGAGCGAGTAGCCGTTCGAATGTGCACCGCTGGAGGCGAGGCCGAGGACGACGTCGCCGGCGCGGATGGCGCGTCCGTCGACGATCCCGCTCTTCTCCACCGCGCCGACGGCAAAGCCCGCAAGGTCGTATTCGCCGGGCGGATACATGCCGGGCATCTCCGCCGTCTCGCCGCCGATGAGGGCGCATCCGGCCAGCTCGCAACCGGCCGCGATGCCGCGGATGACGTCTTCGGCGGTGCTCACGTCGAGCTTCCCGCAGGCGAAGTAATCGAGGAAGAAGAGCGGCTCCGCACCCTGCACGAGAACATCGTTCACGCTCATCGCCACCAGGTCGATGCCGACGGTGTCGTGGCGATCGAAATGGAACGCGAGCTTGAGCTTGGTGCCGACACCATCGGTGCCGGCGACGAGCACCGGCTCGCGATACTTGCCCGACATCTCGAACAGGGCACCGAAGCCGCCGATGCCGGCCAGCACTTCCGGGCGTGCGGTGCGCCGGGCGAAGGGCTTGATGCGTTCGACCAGAGCGTCCCCGGCGTCGATGTCCACGCCTGCATCGCGGTAGGAGAGCGGAGTCTTCGCCTGCATCTGGATTCTGTTGAGTGCGCTCGGTGCGAGGGATAAAGTACGCGGCGTCGTTCGCCGGGCAAGGCATCGGATTCTAGCCGAAATGGCGGGGCCGTTCCGCCTCGGCGGCAGTGATCAACACGTGCTCGATGAAGCAGCTCGTACTGGACCTCGCTTCCCCGGCGGAGCCCACGCTCGACAATTTCGTCGCCGGTCCCAACGCCGAGGCGCTGCAGGCCATGCGCGACCTCGCGGCGGGGGCGCGCCGCGACCCGGTGATCTATCTCTTCGGACCCGGGGGCAGCGGGCGCACGCACCTCTTGCGGGCGGT
>JAEUMW010000438.1 GCA_016791345.1 Betaproteobacteria bacterium
GTCAACCCGCTCATCAAGATCATCAACATCGTGGCACTGCTGATCGTGCCGCTGATTGGTGGCGCCGGCGGTGGTCACGCGACCGGTGCGCCTGCTGCGTCGCACGGCACGACGGCCCCGGTCGCCGTCGCCGTGGTACCGGTCAAGGTCTTCTTCGAGGTCGGCCAGATCGTGCTGAACGACGCCGGCAAGAAGAGCGTCATCGACTTCGCCGAAGTGATGAAGAAGGACGGCACGGTCGTGGCGGAGATCACCGGTTATACCGATCAGACCGGCGACCTGGAGAAGAACAAGGAGATCGCCAAGGAGCGCGCCAAGGCCGTGCACGAGCAGTTCAAGGCTGCCGGCATCGCCGAGGGCCGTCTGCGCATGCAGCCGCCGTCAGATGTCATGCAGGGCAGCGGTGCCGACGCCGAAGCGCGCCGCGTCGAGATCAAGCCCACCAAGTAAGCGTCGCGGACTATCATGCGGGGCGGGCTTTTCCCGCCCCTTCCTTTTTTGGAGAGACCGATGCAGAAGCGCGTTCTTAGCCTCGCCGAGGCGCAGAAGATGACGGCGGCAGCCGAAGCCAGAGCGCTCGAGGAAGGCTGGCCGGTGGCGATCGCCGTGGTGGACGACGGCGGGCATTTGATCTGTCTCACCCGACTCGACGGCACACAGCTCGGCAGCATCGACGTGGCGATCGAGAAGGCGCGCTCGGCGGTGCTCTTCAAGCGCCCGACGAAATCCTGGGAAGAGCGCCTGGCCGAAGGAAAGTTCGGCTATCTCAACCTGCCCCGGCTGGTGCCGGTCGAAGGCGGCATCCCGGTCATTCTCGACAATCAGATCGTCGGCGGGATCGGCGTGTCGGGCGTGCGCTCGGGCGAGGACGCCATGGTAGCCCAGGCGGGGTTGATCGCACTCATCGGCTGAAGACCACTCACGCACCCGCGTGCGACGCACAAAAAAACGGCCTGCTCAGGAGCAGGCCGTTTTATTTCGAACCGGCTGACTCGTCAGGCGATCGTCACATCCTTGGACAGGTAGACGTCCTGAATCGCGTTCAGCAGCTTCACGCCTTCCGGCATCGGCTTCTGGAAAGCCTTGCGACCCGAGATCAGTCCCATGCCACCGGCGCGCTTGTTGATGACTGCCGTGCGCACCGCAGCGGCCAGATCGCCCGCTCCCTTCGACTCGCCGCCGGAATTGATGAGCCCGGCACGACCCATGTAGCAGTTGGCGAGCTGATAGCGCGTGAGATCGATCGGGTGATCGGTCGTGAGCTCGCTGTACACCTTCGGACTCGTCTTCGAGAACTTCACCGCGTTGAAGCCGCCGTTGTTCTCCGGCAGCTTCTGCTTGATGATGTCGGCCTCGATCGTCACGCCGAGGTGATTGGCCTGTCCCGTCATGTCGGCAGACACGTGGTAGTCCTTGTCGCCGACCTTGAACGCGTTGTTGCGCAGATAGCACCACAGGATCGTCGCCATGCCAAGCTCATGCGCACGCTCGAACGCCTGCGACACTTCCCAGATCTGACGGCGCGATTCCGGCGAGCCGAAGTAGACCGTGGCACCCACCGCGACCGCACCCATGTCGTAGGCCTGCTCGATGCTCGCGAAGAGCGTCTGGTCGAACGTGTTGGGATAGCTCAGGAACTCGTTGTGATTGAACTTGAGGATGAAGGGGATTTTATGCGCGTACTTGCGCGACACGGCGCCGAGCACGCCTAGCGTCGATGCGACCGCATTGCAGCCCCCTTCAATGGCAAGCTTCACGATGTTCTCGGGATCGAAGTAAATCGGGTTCGGTGCGAACGATGCACCGGCCGAATGCTCGATGCCCTGGTCCACCGGCAGGATCGAGACGTAACCGCTGCCGGCAAGGTGTCCGGTGCCGAACAGGGTCTGCATGCTGCGCAGAACCGGCACGGAACGATCACTCTGGGCGACCACGCGGTCGACGAAGTCGGGACCCGGCAAGTGCAGCGACTCGCGCGCAATCCCCTTGCAAACATGGCCGAGCAGCGAATCAGCGTCGCCCTCCAGCAGTCCGACGATGTCGGTCACGGTATCTCTTGCAGTCATTTGGTTTGCTCCCTCGGTGACCCCGGACCCCGTCCGGTGAAGTGGAGCATTATCCTGCCACGTGCGGTCGCGGTAAACTCCCATGGCGCGCAATCAGTATTGCGTTTTCTCAATAGGTGACTCCATGAAATACAGCCTGGGCGAGCGCCGCATCGAGACCCGTGGTGACTACTGGATCGCACCCGATGCGGCCGTCATGGGATCGGTGGTGCTGGAGAACAACGCGAGCATCTGGTGGCAGTGCGTGGTGCGCGGCGACAGCGACGTCATCACGATCGGCGAGAACTCCAACGTGCAGGACGCCTGCGTGCTGCACACGGATCCGGGAATCCTCCTCACACTCGGCAGGAACGTGAGCGTCGGCCACCTCGCGATGCTGCACGGCTGCACCATCGGCGACAACTCGCTCATCGGCATCCGCTCCATCATCCTGAACCGTGCAGTAATCGGCAGGAACTGCCTGATCGGCGCCGGTGCGCTGGTCACCGAAGGCAAGGAGATTCCCGACGGTTCGGTCGTGATGGGCGCGCCCGGTCGCATCGTGCGGCAGGTAACAGTGGACGAGATCGAGCACTTCCGCCACATCGCCGAGCACTACGTCGACAACTTCAAGCGCTATCAGCGCGAGCTCGCCGCGCAGCGCTGACGCACGCTACAGCAAGCCGCGCTCGGCGAACGAGACGATGGCGCCGCGTCCGACGACGAAGTGGTCGAGCACGCGGATGTCGACCAGCGCCAGCGCCTGCTTGAGTGCCTGGGTGAGCGATTCGTCGGCACGACTCGGCTCGGCGATGCCGGAAGGATGGTTGTGGGCGAAGATGACCGCGGCCGCGTTGCGCGCAAGGGCGAGCTTCACCACCTCCCGCGGGTAGACGCTGGTCTGCGTGAGCGTGCCGCGGAACAGTTCGTCGGCACCGATCAGGCGGTTTTGCGCGTCCACACAGAGCACCATGAAGACTTCGTGCGGGCTCGCCTCCAGGGCAAGTCGCAGGTAATCGCGTACCGCCTCCGGCGAATTCAGGCCGGCACCCTGGGCGAGTTCCTCCGCAAGCCCTCTGCGCACCAGTTCGACGACCGCCATCAGCTGTGTCGCCTTCGCCGGACCCACGCCGGCGAGTGCGCCGAGTTCGTCGAAACCGGCCGTGACCAGACGGCGCAGGCTGCCGTCGAAACGCGCCAGCAGCACCCGCGCGAGATCGAGCGCGCTCGCCCCCTTCACGCCGGTGCGCAGGAAGATCGCCAGCAGTTCGCTGTCGCTCAGCCGTGTCGCACCCACGCGCAGCAGGCGTTCGCGCGGTCGTTCGTGTTCGGGCCAGTCGCTGATCGGCATGAATGCGGGAACCGGAAAGGTTGAGTTGCGAGCCTGAATGCAGCGCCCGCCAAGTCCGGCATCCTGCAAGTGCCGCGCCACTGCCCCGCTGTTCCTCGCCATGGTGCGATGGTTTACACTGCGCCCTCTTTTGATCTTCCGCGTCATGCACCTATCGCATCCCAGGCGCTTCCTCGTCGGCGTCACCGGCGGCATTGCCGCGTACAAGGTGGCCGAGCTCACGCGGCTCATGATGCAGGAAGGCTGCGAGGTCGAAGTGGTCATGACCGAAGCCGCCATGCGCCTCGTCGGCCCGGCGACCTTCCAGGCGCTCACCGGCAAGCCGGTGTTCAGCGATCTGTGGGACCCGCGCGCGGCTGGCGGCATGGCCCATATCGAGCTCTCGCGCAACCGCGACGCGATCGTCATCGCGCCGGCTTCCGCCGATTTCATCGCCAAGCTCGCGCACGGCTTCGCCGATGATCTGCTCGCCACGCTCTGCCTCGCCCGCGAAGTGCCGCTGATCGTCGCACCCGCGATGAACCGCCAGATGTGGGAACACCCGGCCACGCAACGCAACGTGGCAACCCTCACCGGCGATGGCGTGATCGTGCTCGGGCCGGCAACCGGTGAGCAGGCCTGCGGCGAGACCGGCATGGGACGACTGCTCGAACCGGAGGATCTCCTGCAGGGCATCATCGGTGCCCTGCAGCCGAAGCGCCTCGCCGGCAAACACGTGCTGGTCACTGCCGGCCCCACGTCGGAGGCGATCGACCCGGTGCGCGTCATCACCAACCTGAGTTCCGGCAAGATGGGTTATGCGCTCGCCCGTGCGGCGCATGAAGCGGGTGCCAGGGTAACGCTCATCTCGGGTCGCACCTGTCTGACACCCCCCTTCGGCGTGACCCGTATCGACGTATCGAGCGCGCTCGATATGTTCGAATGCGTGAAGGCCCACCTTGCCGGAGCCGACGTCTTTGCCAGTGTCGCCGCGGTCGCCGACTATCGCGCGGCACGCCAAGCCACCCAGAAGATCAAGAAGCGTGATCAGCCGGCGACCGTGGAGCTCACGCCGAACCCGGACATCCTGGGCTACGTGGCGTCGCTCCCCAATGCACCGTTCTGCGTGGGCTTTGCCGCCGAGACCGAGTTGCTGGAAGAGCATGCGCAAGCCAAGCGGCGCGCCAAGAAGGTGCCGTTGCTCGCGGCGAATCTCGTGCGCGACGGGCTCGGCACCGACGACAACACGCTCATCCTCTTCGACGAAACCGGCCGGCATGAGCTTGCACGTGCGGGCAAGCTCGATCTGGCGCGCCAGATCGTCGCCCACGTGGCGGGCCTGCTGCACGCGACACCGGCGGCCGTTCCCGCTGTCTCGGGCGAGTCGGCCCGGTGAAGGCGATCGACGTCAAGGTCCTCGATCGGCGTCTGGACGCGCACCTGCCCGCCTATGCCACACCCGGCTCTGCCGGTCTCGACCTGCGCGCGTGCATCGACCACGTCCTCACCGTCAGACCCGGTGAGGCCGACCTCGTCCCGACCGGCATCGCCATCCATCTCGCCGATCCGGGGCTCGCCGCAATGATTCTTCCCCGCTCCGGCCTCGGACACCGGCACGGCATCGTGCTCGGAAATCTCGTGGGGCTCATCGACTCGGACTATCAGGGGCAGATCTTCGTATCCCTGTGGAACCGTGGCGGCACACCCTTCATCCTGAACCCGCTCGAGCGCATTGCGCAGCTTGTCGTGGTCCCGGTGGTCCAGGTCGCCTTCAACGTCGTCGAGGACTTCAGCGAAAGCGCCCGCGGCGCCGGCGGGTTCGGCAGCACGGGGCGGTGAATTTTACCCAAGGCACGCCCGCCGTCTGGCGCGCTTTTCGCTCCGTTCGTCACGTCGCCGCTCTCGGCTGAGGGTCCGGATGCCGCAATGAGCCTAATCCTTTCCCCATCTGGGCGCAGTTTGGAACATCTGTCGTATCCGTGCCGCACCTGCCGCGCTGCGCATTCCCAGACCAGCTTCCCGGCCGCTTTCGCATCCCTGGCGGACCGATACCCGGAAGCTGCAATTCAGCAGCCGATGCGCTATGCTGCGCCGCAGTTTCCCGATCAAGGCTCCACCGACCATGCAGAATAGTGTAAAGATTCGCCTCGCACGGCCTGCCGACATGTTTCCCATTTCCCGCATGTCGCGCGAGCTGATCGAGATGGGTCTCGGCTGGTCGTGGACACCGGCGCGCATCAGCCGCGAAATCCTGTCGCCCGAGACCGTGGTGCTCGCCGCCTGCCACGGAGAGCAGGTGGTCGGCTTCGCCATCATGCATTTTGCTGACGAGACGGCGCATTTGAACCTGCTGGCGGTCGAAGCGGACTACCAGCGTGTCGGCATTGGTCGGCGGCTGGTCACCTGGCTGGAGGAATCGGCGCTGACAGCGGGCATCACCGCAATCGGCCTCGAACTGCGCGCGAGCAACCAGAGCGGCCGCCGCTTCTACCAGAGCCTCGGCTATTGCGAGATCGGCACGATCCCCGGGTACTACCGCGGTATCGAAGCCGCCATCCGCATGAGCCACGCGCTGCGGCCGGCCATCGCCCACGACGCCGGATAACGCCATCGCGCACGGATCCGACCGTGCGCACCCCGGCATGCCTCCCGTCCCCCGTTCCGCCGTCGTGCTCCTCGCACACGGCGCGCGCGATCCCGAATGGGCGCAACCGCTGTCCGGAATCAAGCTGCGCGTCGAGCGGGCGCTGCCAGGTACGCAGGTGGTGCTGGCGTATCTGGAGTTCATCTCCCCCACGCTCGACCAGGCGGTCGACGCGATGATTGCCGACGGTGCCGGCGTCATCGACATTGTGCCCGTCTTCATCGCCCGCGCCGGACACGTGAAGCGCGACGTGCCGCTCCTGGTAGCCGATCTCGCACGGGCGCATCCTGCCGTCACCATCCGCCTCGCCGAGGCGGTCGGCGAAGCAGAACCCGTCATGGATGCGATCGCGCACTGGGTCGTCTCGATCGCCGGACAAGCCCGCAGCTGACCGCGCAACACCGCATCACCCGCCCCGCGAAATCGGGGCAGGGGCGCAGCGCCCCCGCGTAGTAGAATCCCGACGCATCGCCGGGCTCGACGGGCGCGGCTCGCTCCAATCCGATTCTTTCCCATGAACGAAGCCGCCGCGCGCAATGTAGTCCTGGTCCGGGCATTCGAGACCGCGGGCGCCGGACGGTCCAACTGGACAGAGTCGGACGCCCTCTGGGCCAGCCGTGCCGCGGCCGAGGTCGTCGGGGAGGAGGCCGACGCCGACCGCTTCGTCGCGCGTCGCGGGCAACTTGCGGCAGAGCGACTGCGCGAGCGTGACCGCAGCGTTGCGCGAGCCTTGCGCGCCGTCACCTGGCGGCCGTGGATCGGCTGGGTGTTCGTCCTCAGCGCATTCGGTCTGGGCTTCGCCACCGACTACATCGGCCCGGCACAGCGCGTGAGCGTGCTGGCCTTCCCGCTGCTTGCCCTCATCGCCTGGAACCTGGTCGCCTACGCGATCGTCGCCGTGCGCACGGTGGCCCGTATTGCGAGCTCACGGACGCGGCCGCTGGGTCCTCTCTCGGGGGCGGTGGCGCGGCTTGCGCGCGGGGTGAACGAGGCGGCTGCCGCCCTCGCGCCGGACACCCCGCTCGCCCCATTCGTGCGCGACTGGGCGCGGGTCTCCGCCGCTCTGACCGCGGCCCGGGTTGCCCGCATCCTTCACCTCTCGGCGCTCGCCTTCGCCCTCGGGGCCATCGTCGCCCTCTACCTGCGCGGACTGGTGCTCGAATACCGGGCGGGCTGGGAGAGCACGTTTCTCGGCCCGGCCGAGGTGCACAGCCTGCTCACTCTCGTCCTCGGACCGGCCTCGCGCCTGACCGGCATTCCGATCGCGGATCCACAGCATCTGGAAGCGCTGCAGTTCGCCGCCGGCCCCGGCGAGAACGCGGCGCCCTGGCTCAATCTGTACGCCACGACGATCGCGCTTTTCGCGCTGATTCCGCGCGCCCTGCTCGCGCTCGGCGCCTGGTTCGCGCAACGTCGCTTGAGCCAGCGGCTGCCGCTGCCGCTCGACGACGCGTATTTCCAGCGCATGCTCCGCAACTTCAAGGGCGAGCGCGCTGCAATCCGCGTGCTGCCCTACAGCTACCAGCTCACGCCACAGTCGGCGCTCGTCCTGAAGGAAATCGTGGCACGCGTGTTCGGGCCGAAGGCAGAAGTGTCGATTGCGCCGGTGGTCGCCTTCGGCGACGAGGATGCGCTGCCTGCCGATCTACTGCCGACCGCTCCCCTGGCGCTCGCCGCGCCGCTTTTCAGCTTGTCCGCCACGCCCGAGGCGGAGAATCACGGTGCGTTCATCGCCGCGCTGGCCGCCGTGCTCACCCCGGGCAGCCAGCTCGTCGCGCTGATCGACGAAACCGGGTTCCGCCAACGCTTTGCCGGCCAGACCGAGCGCCTCGAAGAGCGCCGCGGCGCCTGGCGACAACTGCTCGCGGCGCGCGAAGCCGCGCCCGTGTTCGTCGATCTCGCCGCGACCGACCCGACACCCGCCGCGGATGCCCTGACCGCAGCCCTCGACCAGATAGCGCGGGCGGAGGCGGTCCGGTGAGCGGTGAGGCGGTGTTCATCGAACTCAGCCTCGTTTCGCATACCAACGCCGGCAAGACCACGCTTGCCCGCACCCTGCTCGGCCATGACGTGGGCGAGGTGCGCGACGAGCCGCACGTGACCGTCGTCGCCGAACCACATGTCATGATCGAGGACGCGGCAGGCGATGTCCTGCGGCTGTGGGACACCCCCGGCTTCGGCGACAGCGTGCGGCTGGCGAAGCGGTTGCGGCAACAGGGCAATCCCATCGGCTGGTTCCTGAGCGAGATCTGGGACCGCTGGCGCGACCGCCCCTTCTGGTCGAGCCAGCAGGCGATCCGCAACGTGCGCGAGACGGCCGACATCGTCCTCTACCTGGTCAACGCCGCCGAGGATCCGCAGGACGCCGGCTACGTCACACCCGAAATGCAGATTCTCGAATGGATCGGCAAGCCGGTGCTGGTGCTGCTCAACCAAATCGGCGAGCCGCGGCCGTCGGCGGAAGAGGCAGCTGAACAGGCGCGCTGGCAGAACCATCTGGCGCACTATCGTTTCGTGCGCGGCATTCTGACCCTGGATGCGTTTGCCCGCTGCTGGGTGCAGGAAGTCGCCCTGCTGCGTGCCGTGGGTGCAATCCTGCCGCAATCGAAACAGGCTGCGTGCAGGCGCCTCGAGCAGGCGTGGCAGGAGCGGCGCATGGCGGCGTTCGAGGCGTCTACCGCGGCGCTTGCCGAACAGCTCGCGCGCACGGCGTGCGACCGCGAGCGTCTCGAGGAGGACGGCATCGGGTCGACGCTGCGTGAGGTCGGCCGCGCCATCGGTCTTCGCGATGACGGGCAGTCGGGATCAAAGGCGCGTGCCATGAAAGCGCTCGCCGAGCGGCTCGACGCCGAGACCCGCCGCAGCACCGATCAGCTGATCGAAATCCACGAACTCGGCGGGCGCGCGGCGGCGGACGTGCTGGCGCGTCTCGC
>JAEUMW010000439.1 GCA_016791345.1 Betaproteobacteria bacterium
GTGCGTGATGGCGGGAGACATCGAAGGGAGAACGATGACTATGCGTATGCCAGTTCACCCCACGCGTCTCGGTGGTTGGCCCATCTGTGCTGACGCCCACTCGAATACAGTCTTCGCGGCGGAGCCGGCGAAGGCGCGGTCAAGGTTGCGTGGTGCCACCAGCCCATACCGGGCCTCGGCGGCATAAGGATTGAGTTCGTCGAGCCAATCCGCGTGGGGCGGGGAATTCAAGCGTCGGTCGGCCATCAGGTCAAGCAACTCGGCAATGTCGTGCGTGCGGCGGAAGGCGACTCCCTCGTGAGCGAGTACGGCCTTGAGCGCTTTCTCGACGCACTGCTGAAAGTGAAAACCGACCACGCCGTCACGAATTCCAGGCGCCTGAGAGAGCAAGAGCGCCGCACGCAGGTCCTGCTCCGCGGCGTCGATGAGCATTTGAGCTACGCTCGGCCGCTCATCCATGAACGACTTTGCCCTCCCGCAGCGCCCAGTAGAGGGCGCTGCCGGGCTGATTACCCCAGCGCGCGACGTCCGCGGTCGAAAAGACGAGCACATCGACAGGTATGCGCAACGGCCTGAGGAGGCGTCGAAGTCGCACCATCTCCCGGGCACGGTCGTCGACGTCCCGCTCGATGACGAGCAGGTCCAGATCGGAGTCTTCGCGCGCCTCGTTGCGTGCGTAGGAGCCGAACAGGACTATGCGCTCGGGCTGCGCGGCCGCAGCCAAGGTGCGCACTGCGGCGTCGATTTGTTCAGCGGTGATCATGATCGGGCCGATTGTGCCCCTTGTGCGCGGGTTCGGCCAGTAGCGAGCAAGTTCCGCAAGGAAAGCGCACTGCGCCCTTGGGCGCTCGCGTCATCCTTCTACTTCGTCATGTATCGGACCAGGATTCCGATCATGAAGTCCGTGAACGTCCACGAGGTCAAGGCGCGCCTCTCCGAATATCTGGCGCAGGTGGAGGCCGGCGAAACGGTCATCATCTGCCGTGAGGAACAAACCGATCGCGGAACTGAAGCCGGTTGCAGCGACGCGCACGACGCCGCGCCCGATCGGGCTGGCGGAAGGTGAATTCACGCTCCACGCCAGCTTCTTCAAGCCGCTGGATGATGGGCTCCTCGATCTGTTCGAAGGCAAGGGCAAAACTGATTAGTGACGAACCTCAGCTTGTCAGTTGGTCGCCGACTCGAGGCCGTCATTCCGGGGCTGCCGTAAGGCAGCGCCCGGAATCCAGGAGATTCGCGGGGTCCGTTTCTGGATTCCGGTTTGCGCTACGCGCCCCCGGAATGACGAGCTGAGGTTCGTCACTCGCCGTGAGAGATCCTCGTCAGGCACGCCGCCCGGCGCTTCGACATGCACGTTCGAGAGGCCCCAGATCGCTACTTCACCTCCCGACGTGAAGCTCATAACATCGCCTCGCTGCCGATCGACGAGGAGGCTGTCGTACAACTTCTGAAGTTGCCGGATCTGCACCGCGACCCTTTCGACCGCATTCTGGTGTGTCAGGCGATTGCCCACGGGCTTACGGTCGTCACACCCGATGAAGCGATCCGGCGCTATCCCGCGCGCTCGTTCTGGTAGCTCACGCCCGCCACCCAGCATCCGCGGTCACGCCGGCTCGGGCACGCTCGGCAGGCCGGACAGCGCCATCGCGAGCTCGCGCTCGTCGTAGACCTGATCGGTGAGTTTGCCGGCGAAATAGTCGGTGTATGCCTGCATGTCGAAGTGGCCGTGGCCGCAGAGATTGAAGAGGATGGCGCGGCTCACGCCCTCTTCGCGACACCGTTCCGCCTCGTCGATCGCTCCCCTGACCGCGTGGTTCGCCTCGGGTGCGGGAACGATGCCTTCGTGCCGGGCGAAGAGCACGCCCGCTTCGAAGCATTGCAGCTGGTGGTAGGCGCGCGCCTCGATGAGGCCGAGCTGCTTCACGTGCGAGACCAGCGGCGCCATTCCGTGATAGCGCAGTCCGCCGGCGTGGAAGCCCGGCGGCATGAAAGACGAACCGAGGGTGTGCATCTTCGTGAGCGGCGTCATGTGGCCGGTGTCGCCGAAGTCGTAGGCGTAGCGCCCGCGGGTGAGGCTGGGGCAGGCCGCCGGCTCGACCGCGACGATCCGCACGTTGCGGCCACTGCGCAACTGGCTGCCCAGGAAAGGGAATGCGATCCCGGCGAAATTCGATCCTCCGCCGGTGCAGCCGACGATGACGTCCGGGTAGTCATCGGCGAGTTCGAGCTGCTCCATCGCCTCCAGTCCCACCACGGTCTGGTGCAGCAGCACATGATTCAGGACCGAGCCCAGCGCGTACTTGGTATCGGGACGGCTCGCCGCGATTTCCACGGCTTCCGAGATGGCGATGCCGAGGCTGCCGTTGCTGTCGGGCGACCGGGCGAGCACGCTGCGGCCGTACTCCGTTTCTGCCGACGGGCTTGCGATGCAGCGTGCTCCATAGGTTTCCATCAGCGCGCGGCGGTAGGGTTTCTGCACATAGGAGACCTTGACCATGAAGACCTGCACGTCGAGGCCGAAGACCGCGCCCGCGAAGGCGAGCGACGAGCCCCACTGGCCGGCTCCGGTTTCCGTGGTGATCCGCTTCACACCCGCCTCGCGGTTGTAGAACGCTTGCGCGACCGCGGTGTTGGGCTTGTGGCTACCCGCGGGACTGACCCCTTCGTACTTGTAGTAGATCCGCGCCGGGGTCTCTAGTGCGCGCTCCAGGCGCCGGGCCCGATACAGCGGTGTCGCGCGCCATTGACGGTAGACGTCCCGCACGGGGCCGGGAATCTCGATCTCGCGCTCGGTCGATGCCTCTTGCAGGATGAGCGATGTCGGGAAGAGAGGAGCGAGATCGTCGGGACCGACCGGCTTCAGCGTGCCGGGGTGCAGCACCGGAGGCGGTGGTGTCGGAAGGTCCGCCACGATGTTGTACCAGTGGCGGGGAATGCGGGATTCATCGAGCAGGTACTTGACGCTGTCGTTCACGTTCACGGCCCTCGCGGTAATGGGAGCAAGTGGTGGAGCGTGCCGTTTCCGTGTCGATCCGCCGACGGGTCGCCGCACGCCCCCGGGGAAGCTTGTCGGCACCGGCTTCACCTTGCAGCACGCTCAAGTCGAAAAGCACAATACCATCTTGCCGCGGGGGACCTTGCAACGCCATCTACGCCACGATGACGCTGCCGACGCATCGGGGCTGCGCTCACGGGCTTGCGGTCGTCATCGCGGCCGTTGAGAGTCGCCCTCGACCGCCGAGTCGGGCTGCGAACCGGGCATAATGTCGGTCCCCGCATCTTCAGGCTGCCATGCGCTTCGACACTTATCTTCGCTACGACGAGCTTACGCGCGCGCTGCATGCGCTGGCCACCGAGCATCCGGGCCTCCTGCGTG
>JAEUMW010000440.1 GCA_016791345.1 Betaproteobacteria bacterium
CGCTAGAATGGGAAGCGCTGGGCAAGAGCATGATGCATCCCGATATGCCGCGTGCAATGGAGTTGCTGATCGACGCGCAGGAGTCTGCCTTGCGCGAGGCCTTGGCAGGTATCGTCGCCCGTCGCCAGGAGGCGCTCACGCGCTTCTACGACGAGACCGTGAGCCGCGTGTACGGGCTCGCCCTGCGCATCACCTCGCGCTCCGATGCAGCGGAAGAAGTCACGGCCGACGTCTACATGCAGGTCTGGAATCAGGCGGAGCGGTTCGATCAGGGGCGTGGTTCCGTGCTCGCCTGGCTCCTCACCATCTGCAGGAGCCGCGCGATCGACCACCTGCGCCGCGCCGACACGGCGGAATCATGGGCCGAGCCACCGGAGATCGCCGAGTCGGCCGGGCAGGATCCGCAGGCCCTGCTGATGGCGCTGGAAAGCGGGCGTGCGCTGAGCCTGGCGATGGCGGCCCTCGCACCGCTGCAGCGGCAACTGCTGTCGCTCGCCTTCTTTCGCGGCCTGACGCACGAGGAGATTGCCACGCACTTTCGACTGCCTCTTGGAACGGTGAAGACCCATATCCGCAAGGCGCTCGCACAACTGCGCAAGACGCTCTCACCGCACATGGGCGAAGGGGCCCTCCGACGATCATGACCGACGACCCGCACGGCCAGTCGATTCTGGACGCCGAGATGCTCGACGCGCTGCTCGTCGAGTTGAAGCCGATCGCGCCACCCGCCGACCGCGCGGCGTCGCTGCGCGAGCGGATCCTGACGGCGGCCCGCGCTGCAGCGGGCGACACAGACAAAGCCCGCGCTTCTGCCGGCGACACGGACAAGATCACCGTGCCGCCGGACGCCGGCGAGTGGGTCGCGATCGCACCCAAGGTCAGCATCAAGATGCTGCATGCGACGCCCGAATCGCGCGCGTTCCTGTTGCGCCTGAAGCCCGGCGGGCGGCTCGCGCCGCACGACCATCCGGGCGACGAGGAGTGCATGGTGCTCGAGGGCGAGGTGTATCTTGCCGGTGTCCACGCCACGGCGGGCACGTTCCACCTGGCGCCGAAGGGAAGCCACCACAGCGAGATCCGCAGCGAGACCGGCGCCCTGCTCTATCTGCGCATCGCCTCGGGCGAGATCGTTCACCGCTAGCGGTGCTGCGGGCTCGCCGGCGCGGCGACCCTTTCGACGTGGGATAATTGCCGTTTCGGCAACGACTCCTCGCGAACCATGACCCTGCCCCCGAAGGAAATTTTCAAGGCCTACGACATCCGCGGCATCGTCGGCACGACCCTCACGCCCGACTACGCCCATGCGATCGGTCAGGCCATCGGCTCCACCGCGCTCGATCGCGACGTTTCGACCATCGCCATCGGCCGCGACGGGCGCCTTTCCGGGCCGTCGCTCGCCGCGGCACTCGCGCGCGGCATCCAGGCCGCCGGCGCCAACGTGATCGACGTCGGCCGTGTCGCCACGCCCATGCTCTACTTCGCGGCGTGCGAGTGCGGCACGTACTCGGGCGTCATGGTCACCGGTTCGCACAATCCGCCGGAGTACAACGGGCTCAAGATGATGCTGGCGGGCGAGACGCTGGCGGGGGACGCGATCCAGTCCCTGCGCGCGCGCATCGAGTCCGGCGACCTGCGTCACGGCTCGGGCACTCTGGAGACGCGCGACATCGGCGAGCGCTACATCTCGCGCATCGCCGGCGACGTGAAGCTCGCGCGGCCGATGAAGATCGTGGTCGATGCCGGGAACGGAGTGGCCGGCGCATTCGCCCCCGAGCTCTATCGCCGTCTGGGGTGCGAGGTGCGCGAGCTTTTCTGCGAAGTCGACGGGAGCTTCCCCAATCATCATCCCGACCCGTCGGTGCTCGAAAACCTCGAAGACCTGATCCACGCACTGCAAACCACGGACGCGGAAATCGGCCTCGCGTTCGATGGCGATGGCGACCGGCTGGGTGTCGTCACCAAGGACGGCACCGTGATCTACCCCGACCGGCAGCTCATGCTGTTCGCCGCGGACGTGCTCTCGCGCAATCCGGGCGCGACGATCATCTACGACGTGAAATCCACGCGCAACCTCGCGCCGTGGATCGAGCGCCACGGCGGCAAGCCGCTGCTGTGCCGCACCGGACACTCCTTCATCAAGGCGAAGATGCGCGAGACTGGCGCCGCGCTCGCCGGCGAGATGAGCGGCCACGTCTTCTTCAAGGAGCGCTGGTACGGCTTCGACGACGGGCTTTATGCCGGCGCACGCCTGCTCGAATACCTGTCGCGCCAGTCCGACATCGACGCGACGCTGCACGCGATCCCCGATGCCGTCTCGACCCCGGAGTTGCAGATCCAGTTGAAGGAAGGCGAGAACTACGCGCTCATTGCGGAACTGCAGAAGACCGCGAAATTCACCGACGCGCGCGACATCGTCACGCTCGACGGGCTGCGCGTCGAATATGCCGACGGCTTCGGGCTCGCCCGCTCGTCGAACACGACGCCGGTCATCGTGCTGCGCTTCGAAGCCGACGATGAAGCAGCGCTCAAGCGGATTCAGG
>JAEUMW010000441.1 GCA_016791345.1 Betaproteobacteria bacterium
ACTCGGGGTACCGGCTGGCGATATCCTGTACTCGAACCCGGTCAAGTCTCGCGAGCACATCGCGCAGGCGGCGCGGCAGGGCGTCGAGTGGTTCGTCGTCGATTGCGTCGAGGAACTGCGCAAGTTCGCCGCCATTGCGCCCGCCGCGCAACTCTGTCTGCGCATCGACGTACCCAACGCGGACAGCGATTGGCCGCTCGCGGGGAAGTTCGGTGCCTCACCCGCGGCGGCGTGCGAGGTCGCCGCGACGGCGGCCGAGATGGGAGCCGATTTCTGCGGCGTGAGCTTTCACGTCGGCTCGCAGTGCACCAATCCCGAGAGCTGGCGTCTCGCCATCGAACGCGCGAAGGGCACGCTGGCGGTGCTGCGGCACCACGGCCTGCGGCCGCGGCTGCTGGACATCGGAGGCGGCTTCCCGGTGCGCTACACGCGGCCGATTCCCGATATCTCCGAAATCGGTGCAAG
Organism: Betaproteobacteria bacterium; assembly: GCA_016791345.1. Classification (NCBI taxonomy): domain Bacteria; kingdom Pseudomonadati; phylum Pseudomonadota; class Betaproteobacteria; species Betaproteobacteria bacterium. The sequence goes on from JAEUMW010000441.1 coordinate 466, forward strand.
CGTCAGTCGGGCGCTCGCGAATGTGTCGCCCGAGGTCGCGGTCATCGCCGAGCCCGGCCGCGTCCTCGTGGCGGAGGCTGCCTGTTTCGTCTGCCGGGTGATCGGCACCGCGACGCGCGGCGGGCGTCGCTGGATGTACTGGGACGCGGGTCTGCACGGCGGCATCATCGAAACCGCACGCGGCGGCATCGCGTACGCGATCCGCAGCGACCGCGATGGTACGCTCGTGCCCTGGACTATCGCCGGCCCGACGTGCGACGCGGCGGACGTGCTCGCGGGCGAGTATCTGTTGCCGGAAGACCTGCGCGAAGGCGATTTCGTCTACCTGCCGAACACGGGTGCCTACACCTGCGCGCGGGCCTCCACCTTCAACGGATTTCCGCTGCCGGAAGTGCGCATCCTCGGCGCCCGCGACTGACTCGTCTACTCGGTAGCGACGTGCTTGCGCTCGTAGCGCGTGAAGCGGAACGGATAGGGATTGCGGCCGTCGGCGGCAACCTGCTCGGTGTCCGTGACCTGCCACTGCCCGAAGTCGATCGCCGGCATCCGGGTATCGCCCGGCACGTCGACGTCGACCACCGTCAGGTACAGGCGGTCGGCGAGCGGCAGCGCTTCGCGGAAGATCTCGGCGCCGCCGATCACGAACACCTCCTCGTCGTACAGGCAGATGGCGAGCGCTGCGCGCAGCGAGTCCGTGACGATCGCACCGGGCACCGCAAAGTCCGGGTTGCGGCTCACGACGACGCTGCGGCGGCCGGGCAACAGGCGCCCGATCGACTCCCACGTCCTGCGTCCCATGACGATGTGGTGGCCCATCGTCACCCGCTTGAAGCGCGCGAGTTCTGCCGGCAGATGCCACGGGATGCGGCCCCGGTCGCCGATCACGCCGGACTGCGACATGGCGACGATGAGCGACACGCAGCGCGTCATACGGCGACCGCTGCCGGGATGTGCGGGTGAGGATCGTAGCCTTCGAGCGTGAAGTCCTCGAAGGCGAAGCCGAAGAGGTCGGTCACCGCCGGATTGAGCTGCATCCTCGGCAGCGGACGCGGCGGGCGCGACAGCTGCAGCCGCGCCTGCTCCAGGTGATTCCGGTAGAGGTGCGCGTCGCCCAGCGTGTGCACGAACTCGCCCGGTGCGAGACCGCACACCTGCGCCACCATCAGTGTGAGCAAGGCGTAGGACGCGATGTTGAAGGGCACGCCGAGAAAGACGTCGGCGCTGCGCTGATAGAGCTGGCACGACAGCCGGCCCTCGGCGACGTAGAACTGGAACAGCGCGTGGCAGGGCAGGAGCCGCATGCGGTCGAGTTCACCGACGTTCCACGCGGACACGAGCAGCCGGCGCGAATCGGGGTTGCGCCCGATCTCGGCCAGCACGGCAGCGAGCTGGTCGATGTGGCGACCATCCGCCGCGGGCCAGGACCGCCACTGGGCGCCATACACCGGACCGAGGTCGCCGTGCGTGTCCGCCCATTCGTCCCAGATCGTGACGCCGTGCTCGTGCAGGTAGCGGACGTTCGTGTCGCCGCGCAGGAACCACAGCAGCTCATAGACGATGGACTTGAGATGCAGCTTCTTCGTCGTGAGCAGGGGAAATCCGCTGGCGAGGTCGAAGCGCATCTGGTAGCCGAACACGCTCAAGGTCCCGGTGCCGGTGCGGTCCGCCTTGCGCACGCCGTGGTCGAGCACGTGTCGGATCAGGGTGAGGTATTGCTGCATCGGAACCGCTCGGGAGGGTGGGCGGGAAGCGTAAGGGAATCCGGGTGACGAGGCAATCGCGACGGGACTCGCTGACAGTCCCCGTGCGTCGACGCGGCTACCCCAACAGGATTGGCGGCCAGAAACGTCGCGACATCGATGGCCTCATGTCACGGGTAGTGCGGTCCGTGGCAAGCGGCGGAGGAATGAGCGCACTCGATGGACAGGCAATCGTCCGGCGCTCAAACTCTGGAAGAGCTGGTTTCACCGTCGACATCCGATGCCGCCAACCATGCGTGAGACCTGTGCGAGCGTCAGCGCCGCGTGCCCGGTGGTCTCCGACGTCGACACCTACCCGTGGGACAAAGCCGCATGAAGATCAAGGGTGCGCATGTCGTGTTCTACCGGCTGCTGAGGGCGAACTCGGCGTCGTCTGTCTGTGCGGTGTTGCTTTACAAGAGGACTCAGGACGCGCCTATGTATCCGGGGTATTGGGGGCTCATCGGCGGCACGCTGGAAAACGGCGAGCAGCCACTGGCGGGAGCGCTGAGAGAGGTGGCAGAAGAGCTGGGGCTCATGGCAACCGGGATCACGCTCGAGTTGCTGTGCGATGTGCGAATCAAGCGCGACACGGATCCCCATGAGGTCGGGGCGCGCTACTTTGCCGCGCCGTTGAACCTCGGCATGGACCAACTGACGTTGCGGTACAACCCCGAAGAGCGAAAGGTGGAAGGCGAGGGATTGGGTTGGTTTACCGCAGAGGAAATCCGCCACATGTGGCTTCGACCCGAAGACCGGGCCGCAGTAGAGAAGTTCTTTGAACGCAGTGGCCTGTGACGTACAGCCACCAAGGGAGCCCGGTTGCGAGCGCCGAAATGACGGCGCTCGCTCCACGGCCGGCACGCAGACTCAAGCTCGGGGCGGACGGGCCGGACTCGCTTCCTGTTGTCGTCGAGCTTGACCGTCGCCCCGTGTTGGGCCGGCGTCATGTGCCTGGCTGGAATATGACGTCCCGGAAGTAGTTCGTGTTGCTCCAGTTGAATGCGGGCATCGCCCCCACCACATCCGTGTATACGCCGCTGCCGACATAGGTATGCAAAGCCCCGTTCGCGATCGGGGCGTCAAACCCGTGCGGCTGTTCTGCGTAGTAGCGATCGCTGCTGTTCGATACCGCCACGATGTAGTCCGTGTTCGCATCGATGTGCAACGCCGGTTGCAGGGAGAAGGTCTTCCACCCTTCCGTGCCCGGCGAGATGTTCCACGTGTACGGGCCGGCAACCGGCGTGCCGTCCGCGACCCGCCAGATGCGTACCGTGTGGACCCCACCCTCCAGGATGTTGGTATACACCCGCACCGCGGTGACCTGCCCAGGCACCTCCGCCGAGAACCGCGTGCCCAGTTCGTAGGGCGAGTCATTCTCGAACATCGTCGGCAACTGACTGGTGAAGATGGTCCCGGTGGGCTGTGTGCCGCCCCCGGACTCGGACGCGATCTGCTGGTAGACCGCCTTCGCCGCCTTGTAGCGGGCTTGCGCGGCTGCATTCCCGCCGCCATGCGGCTCGCCCACCAGGCGCCTGAACGCACGTGCCAAGACAGCCTCTAACTCTCGAGGACAGTCTTCACCACCGTCGCCCCGCGCGTCGAGCCCGCATACGCGATGCGGCCTGCATGCGCGATCGGGCGAGGTCCTACAGCGGGGGCGCACCGACGCGGTATCGCTGCCCAGCAAGTGCCACGGCGCAA
>JAEUMW010000442.1 GCA_016791345.1 Betaproteobacteria bacterium
CGCCGGCATTGTCCATCGCGCGATGCAGACCGAAAGCGAGTCCGCGCCGATCTGCTCCCACGCTCGAGGCGAGCAGAGCATCGCGCGGCGAGCTGCGCAGTCCCTTGCCGACACGGTCGGCGAAACGCAGTGCCAGCACGACCGGCCATGAAGTCGCGAGCGCGAGCAGCGGACGGCCCAGCGCCGCCAACCCATAGCCGCCGACAATCCACCCCTTGGCGGTACCGCGGCGGTCGACCAGCACCCCTGAGAAGAGCTTGAGCAGGCTGCCCGTTGCTTCGGCGATCCCTTCGATCAAGCCGAGCGCCCGCGGCCCCGCCATCAGCACCGAAGCGAGATAGAGCGGTACCAGCGGATAGATGAGATCGCTCGCGGCATCGTTGCAGAGGCTGACGAGTCCAAGGAGCCAGACGGCCGGGGGCAGGTTCGCAATCGCCTTGAGCATAGACGTGCGAGGCTGGGAGCGCAAAGTATAGCTTGGTCTGCGGCCGATCGTTCCGTGCTGCGCGCTGCTGCCCAGGATAACGTCGCGGCGAGTGCACTGCGTGCAGTGACATGCGCTATACTTCACGCAGGAGATGGCATTCCTCCGTTAACCGCCGGGCGGTTCTCGCCCGGCTGATGATGCCTACGAGATTCCCCGGAGCTGCTCGGGGGGCGTAGGCATATCGTGATCTCTCCTCCGCCCCATCCCAGCCGCCCCGGTTTCATTGACCAAGGAGCGCATGGGAGCGAATCGGTTCGCACCGCGCCGCCGGTGGGCAGCGCAGGCTGGGCAATCTGACACAAGGAGCCCGATTCCCGCTCGGCAGAGCATGGGCGTGAACGCCTGCCCGTTCTGCAACGACGACGGTGCGGTGCTGCGCAACCCCCTCGCCTACGCCCGCTTCGACAGGTACCCCGTTACCCCAGGGCACCTCTTGATCCTGCCGCTGCGCCATATCGCCAGCTGGTTCGACGCAGCCGACGAGGAAAAGGCGGCGCTGCTCGACCTGCTGGAAGAGGGCAAGCGGCTGCTCGATGCCGAGCATGCACCTGCGGGCTACAACATCGGCATCAATGTCGGCGAAGTGGCCGGGCAGACCGTGATGCACCTGCACGTTCACCTCATCCCGCGCTACCACGGTGATGTCGCCAATCCCCGAGGGGGCGTGCGGGGCGTGATACCGGCGCGGCAAGCCTACTGACAGGAGACATCAAGTGGACGGTTCCTTTCTGCGTTTCTATCTGCACGAGAACCAGCGCTACCACGGCATCCTGTTGTGGGATTGGCTGCTCGAGCACGCAGCCAGACTCGGCATCCGTGGCGGTTCCGCGTTCCGTTCCATGGCGGGCTTCGGCCGGCATCACGTCGTGCATACGGATCACTTTTTCGAGCTCGCCAGCAACCTGACGGTGGAGGTCGAATTCATCGTCAACGACGAGGAGGCGAAGCGACTGATCGCGCTGATCGAAAAGGCTGGAGTTCGACTCTTCTATGCCCGCATCCCGGCTCGGTTCGGCGTCGTCAACCCGGACAGGCGGGACACACCGGAAGCTGCCGAGGTGGCCCAGTGACAGAAATCTGGACACAGGCGGCCCTCTGGCTCGGATTGGCGCTGCTCGCCACGCTCGTATCGATACGACTGCGCATTGCTACCGCGCTGTCGGAAATCGTGGTGGGCACCATCGCCCAACTGCTCCTGGGAGCGGCACTAGGGGGTGCTCTGCTGAATGCCGACGCCTCGTGGGTAAAGTTTCTGTCGGGGGCGGGTGCCATCGTGCTGACGTTTCTGGCCGGCGCGGAGCTCGACCCCGGGGTGTTCCGGATGAAGTGGCGCGAAGCGACCGCGGTCGGCATGGTGAGCTTTGCCGTCCCCTTTTTCGGGTGCGCCACCGTGGCGTACTGGGGGCTCGGTTGGTCCGGCCAAGCAAGCTGGCTCGCCGGCATCGCGATGTCGACGACCTCGGTCGCCGTGGTCTATGCCGTGATGCTGGAGTTCGGTTTCAACGTCACGGATTACGGCAAGACGGTGCTCGCCGCCTGCTTCATCACCGACCTCGCTACGGTCGTCGCGCTCGGATTCATCTTCGCTCCCTTCAGCTTCAAGACGCTCGTCTTCGTGTCGGTGAGCACCGTGGCTTTCATCTTCCTGCCCTGGATCACGCCGCGCTTTTTCCGCCGCTTCGGCGGCCGGCCCTCGGAACTCGAAGCGAAGTTCCTGATGCTGTGCCTGTTCGGGCTCGGGGCGCTTGCCACCTGGGCCGACAGCGAAGCGGTACTGCCCGCCTATGTGGTCGGGATGGTGCTGGCGGGAACGGTCGGCAAGGACCACGTCCTGATCCGCCGCCTGCGCACCCTCACTTTCGGATTGCTGACGCCGTTCTACTTCATTCGCGCCGGCTCGCTGGTGTCGGTGCCGGCGCTGGTCGCTGCGCCGGCCGCCTTCCTGATACTGCTGGTCGCCAAGATTGCGACCAAGATCGCCGGTGTCTACCCTCTCACGCGCACTTACGGCTCGCGCAACCCCGAGGCCATGTACACGACGCTGCTCATGTCCACCGGACTTACCTTCGGCACGATCTCCGCGCTCTTCGGCCTGTCGCACGGCGTTGTCGATCAGAGCCAGTACTCTGCCCTGGTGGCTGCCGTGATCTGCAGCGCCGTCGTCCCCACGATGATCGCGAATGCTTTCTACCTGCCGCATCACTTGCTGCGCCAGGATGAGTCTCAGGGAGCAGTCCGCTCGGCGCTGCCAGCCGTACAGAAGACAACGTGAAGGAGCCCCGGCGATGCATAAGATTCTCGCTGCCTACGACGGATCCGAGCCTGCCCGAGACGGGCTCGATTTCGCTGTCGACCTGGTTCGCCACTACGGTGCAGAACTCTACGTGCTCGCCGTATCGAGGCCGCCCGAGTTCGCCGAGGACGTGGAAGCAGAAGCGGTGATCGAGAACTCTCGCCGCTATTTCCAGCGGCTGCTGGACGAGGTGAAGACGCGACTCGTGGCGGAGTCCGTGGCCGCGACCTGTGAGCTTGTGGTCGGCCACCCGGCGGAGCAGATCCTGATTTACGCCGAGAGGCATGACGTGGATCACATCGTCATGGGTTACCGGGGCCGCTCGATGTTCAAGCGCTGGCTGCTCGGCTCGGTGGCACGGCGCGTCATCGCCTACGCCCACTGCGCAGTAACGGTGATGCGCAAGTAGGAGCCGCCTTGCGAATCGAAATACCCGGAGTGGGCACGCTCGACATCGAGCACGTGGTGCTGGATTTCAACGGGACCCTTGCCGTGGACGGAGGACTGCTGCCAGGCGTCGCGCAACGCCTGGGCGACCTCGCCCGCCACCTGCGAATTCATGTCGTCACCGCTGATACGTTCGGCAGCGTCGCGCGCGAGCTCGCGGGATTGCCGTGCGAGATCGTCAAATTGGCGACCCACCATCAGGGCGAGGCAAAGCTCGCTTATGTGCGGCGCCTCGGCCTTGATAGCTGCGCATGCATCGGCAACGGCTTCAACGACCGCCTGATGCTGCGCGAATCGGTGCTCGGCATCGGGGTGATTCAGGGCGAGGGCGCGGCGGTGCCGGCGCTCGTCGCCGCACGCGTCGTCTGCCATGACATCTTCGACGCCCTCGATTTGCTACGACACCCCAAGAGGCTCGCCGCGACGTTGCGCGACTGAGCCGGCTGCTGCAATCCGTGTTGTCAACCAGGGAGGAGGAACACCATGAGTGTACGCATCGAATCAATCCAGGCAATGGAGATTCTGGATTCCCGCGGAACGCCCACGCTCCGGGTCTTCGTGAAGCTGACCAACGGCGTCAGGGTATCGTCGTCTGTGCCCTCGGGCGCGTCCACCGGCGAGAACGAGGCAGTCGAGCTGCGCGACGGAGAGAAATCGCGTTATGGTGGGAAGGGAGTGCGCAAAGCCGTGGCAAACGTCAACGACGTCATCGCACCTGTGCTTGCCGGCCGCGATCCGAACCATCAGGGCGAGATCGACCGGCTCATGATCGAGCTCGACGGCACGCCGAACAAGGCCAAGCTTGGCGCCAACGCGATTCTCGGCGTATCGCAGGCAGTGGCACGCGCCGCTGCGGAAAGCGCGGGAATGCCGCTCTATGCCTATCTCGGCGGCGCCGGCGCGCGGCACCTGCCGGTGCCGATGATGAACGTGCTGAACGGCGGCAAACACGCGGATTCGAGCCTCGACTTCCAGGAATTCATGATCTTCCCGCGCGGCGCCCCCACCTTCTCGGAGTCGCTGCGCTACGGCGCCGAGACATTCCAGGCGCTGAAAGCGATCCTGCACGACAAGGGCTTGAGCACGGCCGTGGGTGACGAAGGCGGTTTTGCGCCCAAGCTTTCGAGCAACGACGAAGCCTGCGAGCTCATCGTCGCTGCCATCGAACGCGCCGGGTACAAGGCGGGGAAGGACGTCGCGATCACCCTCGATCCCGCCTCCAGCTCGTTCTGGGAGAAGGGCGTGTACCGTCTCACCCGCAGCGGTCAAGGTGATAAGAACGCATCACAGATGATCGAGCTCTATCGCGCCTGGATCGATCGCTACCCGATCGTATCGATCGAGGACGGTCTGGCGGAGAACGACTGGGAAGGCTTCAAGGCGCAAACGGCCGCGATGGGCGACCGCATCCAGATCGTCGGTGACGACCTGCTCGTCACCAACCCGGAGTACATCGCGCGCGGCATCCGCGAGAAGGCCTGCAATGCAGCCCTCATCAAGCTCAATCAGATCGGGACCGTAAGCGAGACGATCGATGCCATCCACCTCTGCCGCAAGGCGGGCTGGGGGTTCGTCATCTCGCACCGCTCGGGCGAAACCGAAGACGCCTTCATGGCCGACTTCGCCGTGGCGATGGGAGGCGGCCAGATCAAGACCGGCTCGATGTGCCGGTCCGAGCGCATCGCCAAGTACAACCGGCTGCTGGAGATCGAAGCGGAGCTGGGTTCGGCAGCAAGCTTCGGCGCGTAGCAGTTGGGCGGGCACCCGCGATACCTCGCGGGTGCCCTGTCAGGCCAGCCTCGTCGCACTACCGTCGCATCCGGAACGGCCGAGCGAAAAGCTAGTCGCCGGTGGGCGAGATGCGAAACGAGCGGACGTTGTCGAACTTGCGCAGCGCGACCGCAAGCTCGGACAGAGCGTCGTGATTCGTCGTCCGAATGACCATGCGGTACTCGAACGTGAGGCCGTCGTCGGAGAGCCGGTGGCTCATATTGGCGATGGTAAAGCCGAGAGCTTGGAGAAAATTTCTGAGTTCGCCTTCGGGCATCACGCTGTCGCGGCTGAAGCGGACGAAGTGATGGGCGTAGAAATGCGAGGGCACGCGCGCCTCGATCCAGCGGAACAGCCCGAGTATGGCCAGTGTCATGACGGTGGCGAGCGTCGCCGGGCCGTAGAAACCGATCCCCATGAGGATGCCGATGGCGGCGGTGATCCAGATGGAAGCCGCGGTCGTCAGCCCGCGAACGGACAGCCCCTCCTTGAAGATGACCCCCGCCCCGAGAAAGCCGATGCCGGTCATGATGCCTTGCGCCATGCGCGTCGGATCGGTGCGTATCGTGTCGTTGGCGCCGCCCGGCAGCCACGTCTGCTGATACAGAGTCACGAGCATGAGCAGGCTCGACGCAAGGCAGACGAGGGCGTGGGTGCGAAAGCCCGCCGGCCTTCCGTGAAAGCTCCGTTCGAGGCCGATGGCCCCGCCGGCCAGCAGCGCGCCGCCGAGATGTGTGGCGATCGTAACGAAATCGGCGTTCAGTGAAGCGGCCACGGGGGCACCCACGCTCCGGTCCGGCTAACGGACGCCAGCTGTCGGCGCTCGCGACTCGCGCAGTCGGACGGGTCAGTCCTCGAGCTCGACTTCCGTTGCGTAGCGCTTGCCGTCGCGCTGGTGGTAGTCGACCTCGACCCTGAGACCCTGCCTGAGATCGTCGAAATCCTTCAGCCCATCTTCGTACTTGGTCGAGGGCATCACGAAGAATTCGGTGCCGTTGACGACGAACGACTGGTTGCCCTTCCTGACCGACTCGATCAGCCCCGTCACTTCGTTGTCGGCGAGCACGGGGGCTGCAAGCATGACAAACGAGATACCCGCAAGCAGTGCTCCAAAACGCTTCGTCACCATAGTAGGCTCCTTCAGTGTTGTGGGTGAGAGTGTGTCCCGGCGCCTTGCTCGGGAGCGTCCGGCACCGCAGACCGTGGGAACATCCGGTCGCGTTCCAGGCAAGGGGGAGCAACGGGACTCGCCGGGTTGGTCTGCCCCGTCCCAGTTTAA
>JAEUMW010000443.1 GCA_016791345.1 Betaproteobacteria bacterium
CACGCACTGATCGACGAGGAAGAGTCCGACCTGCTGCCGTTTCAAGGTATCGAGAAAGTGGAGCAGGTCGCCTTCGTGAAGGAGCGGCAGGCGGATCTTCATCACCGATTGCCGAAGCTCGATGCCGCCCTGGGTGGCGCCGCCGGCGGGATATGGCTGTTGCACGCCGATTTGATAGTCGACACCGAAGAGTTCCGAGGAGATATTCGCGTTGCGCAAACCGTCGATCCAATTGATGCGCCTTTCCTCGCCGACGACGCCGTCCCGCTGCAACTGCTCGTACCCGCCCAGGTAACGGACGATGGTCTCCTTCTCGTCTCCGGAGCGCTGGTAACGCAGTCGCGCTTCTTGCAGCAAGGCCTTCTGCTGCATCGCTTCGCGTTCCGCACGCTCCATGAACCGCTCGCTGAAGACGATTGCACCGGCGCCCAGTGCGAGTATCAACGCGAGGAGCAGCAGCGGCCCGCGCAGCGCAGACAGATCACGCAGGTTCATGCAGCCCTTTCATGCATGGCGCGCCGAGCAGAATTCTCCGATGCATCATCAGTTTTCCTCGGCCTTCAGCGAGAGTTCGAGCTTGAACTGTGCGGTGGCCGCCTGCACTTGCGTTTCCTTTGCCGTGTTTCCGCTGAGCACCGACGTCTGGCTGACATTGATCGGCAGTTGAATTACCTTCACGTCCGCTACTCCCTTCTCTTGTGCAAGACGCTCCACGAGCGCGTCGATGGTCGCGATCGCAGCACGGTAGTTCCCCTTGAACGGGCGTACCTCCGCGTCGATCACTGCACGTTCTCGAACCTCGCCAGAGGCGGCTGAGCTCCCCGCGAGATCCGGAGGCGTCGCCTTCCATACGACGGATTGCAGGAAAACGCCGGGACTGTCGTCCAGGGCGCGGCTGATACGCATCAGTGCGCGCTCCGGGGTGCGCACGTCCGCCCGGATCCGCTCGACTGTCTCGACGGTCTTCCTGAGGTTTGCCGCGCTGGTTGGCGCCTTCGGGAACTGCTGGGTGACCGACTCGTACCTTTGCTGCTCTATGATGGTTGCCGTGCGCAACCGCTCGGTTTCCAGATTGAAATCGCTCCGTTGCCAAAGGTTGTTGCCCACCCACAGCGTGGCAGCCACGGCCGCGGCGGCGCTTACCCCGTAGACTGCATTGCGCGCCTGATAGCGACTGTAATGAGCAAGCAACCCTGCCGGGGCGAGATTGCAGTCCGGTGTGCGCTGCGCGAGCACGTGGAGGTACACGGCCTCGCGGCCGTGCGCGAGCAGGCTTGGAGCAATGCCGAGCCGGTTGACGACATCCGCAGGGGTAAGGCGCTCGACATGCGTGTTGGCGAAACCCCTTTGCACGAGGTGGGGAAGGTCGCGCAGCGAATCGTCCTGGTCGACCAGCGCCACCGTCATGTGGTCTTCGAGCGCCATGAACTTGAGCGCGTGAAGATAGAGCCGAGTGTTCTGAATCTCCTCGGCATAGGCGCTCAGGCGGGACTCGCCGCTCGCGACTTCGAGGCGGGTCAACCGGGACAGTCGCAGCTTGCCGTCGCGCAGCACCGTTTGCCGAAGCCCGGTGGCGTGCTGGGAAACCAGCAGGAGGTTCTGAGCCTGCAGTTTGAGGCGCGCTGCCAGTTCGACGCTGACGATAGGGAGCGTATAGATTCCCACGAGGGGGGTCTGACGTCGGGCCAGCGCCTGCACCCAGCCAAAGAGCATGTCCGGATTGGAGAGCGCGGCGAAGAGATAGACGTCGTCCTTGCGTTTGCCGGCGTCACGGCCCTGCGTCCACGCAGCGCAGTAGGGCGTGCTTCGATAGAGTTGCTTGAGTTTGCGTGCGACCAACTGCTGCCGGTCCCGTCCGCGAACGTGAGGCAGGGTCTCGACGCGGTAGTCCTCCTCGACGGCATCCACCATGAGGTACGCAGGCAGGCTCCCGGCAGTCTTCAGGAACGCTTCGAAGCCGGCCCAACCGCCCTCGTCGTTCGCGAACGTATGCCAGGCGGCGAGCCGGCCATGATGCCAGCGCGCCACCGTGCCCCGTTCGGTCGTGATGGAGATGAGGACTTTGTCGGCCATGACGCGCGTCCGTTAGACAGGCTAGATCTTCACCTTGCCGATTACTTCGTAGATCGGCGTGAGGACCGCGAACATGATGAAGGCGAGAATGCCGCCCAGCACCAGCGTAAGAGCCGGTTCCAGCAACTTCAGGGCGTTGTCGACTGACTCGCGCACGTCGCGTGTGTAGAAGTAACTTACGTTGAGAAGTGCCGAATCGAGTGCACCGGTGGTCTCGCCCGTGCGCAGCATGCGGATGACCAGGGGCGGGAAAAGCCCCAGTCCCTGAAAAGCCTCGGTCAGACTCTCGCCGGCGCTGATCTGCTGCCCGGCGCGGGCGAGGCCTTCTGCCACGACCTTGTTGGCGACGATGTCTTCGCAGGTCTTGATCGAGTCGAGCACGGTGATGCCGGAGCGATACATGAGCGCGAAGAAATTGGCGAACCGGGCAAGGATGATCTTTTGCAGAATCGGCCCGATAACGGGCGCGCGCAGCTTCAGGCCGTCCCATGCGAACCGGGCTCTTGCATTGCTACGAACGGCGGCTCCGGCAGCGACCGCGGCCACCACGGGCAGTACGAGCAAGACGTACCAGTACTTCACGGTGAACCCCGAAACGGCGATGAGCACACGGGTCTGCAGCGGCATCGCGACGCCCATCGTCTTCAGCAGGCCGACAACCTGTGGTACGAGGTACACCAACAGGAACACCAACACGCCGCAGACGACGATCAGAACCAGCAGCGGGTACGCCAGAAGCCGCATGGTTTGAGATGCGAGTTCGTCCTGCCAGCGCAATGTCGCGCCGAGATTCTCGAAAACTTCCATCAAACGCCCGGTCTGTTCACCTGCCTTGACCAGGCTCACGAAGACGGCGCCGAACACCGACGGGTGCCCCGCCAGACATTGCGAAAGGAGCTTGCCGCCTTCCATGTCTTCCAGCATCGCGGTCAGAACCTCGCGGAAGCGCGTCGTTTCGACGGAATCGCGCAGATCGCGCAAACCGTCGATGATCGGAATTCCAGAGCGCGCGATCTGCTCCATGTCATAGCAGAACGCGATCAGGTCGCGGCGCGAGATCTTGCCGCGACTGCCCCCGCCGCCTGCCGCGGCCAGTTGTCGGCACGTGATGAGGTCCAGCCCCATCCGCCGCAGCCGCAGTTCGAGATCGACCTCGTTGGCGGCGTCAAGGGTTCCGCGCGTGGCCCGGCCATTCTTGTCGATGGACTTGTACTGAAAGGCTGGCATGGCTTGGTCGGGTAGATCGGCAGGCGCTTCGGGCGAAAACTACACCCAGCGGATGCGGCCGGTCAGGTCCACCGCACGTGAAACCTCGATGAGGCTCGTGGTTCCCTCGAGCACGCGATCTGCCGCATCGTCGATGAGCGGGCGAAATCCCTTCTCCATGGCCGTTGTGCGCAGCTCCCGGGCGGTTGCACGGCGCGCGACCAGTTCGTCCATGTCTGCATCCATGTGCAGCAGTTCCATGATGGCGATGCGGCCACGATAACCCTTGCCACTGCAGAGCTTGCAGCCTGCGGGACGAAAGATTTCGACCGGACGGTCGTCTGTCAGTCCGAGCACGCCGCGCTCCTCGGTCGAAGGCGCGTAGCCCTCCTTGCAGGCGGGGCACAGCACACGGACCAGACGCTGGGCGATCACACCGATGATGTTGCCGGCGAGAATGGCCGGATCGATGCCGATGTCGAGCAGGCGCGGAAACGCTCCGAGCGCGGAATTGGTGTGCAGCGTCGTGAAGACCTGGTGGCCGGTCATGGCGGCTCGAAAGGCCATCTCGGCGGTGTCGTGATCGCGGATCTCGCCGACCAGGATGATGTCGGGGTCCTGGCGCATGATCGAGCGTATACCGTTTGCGAAGTCCATCTTCGCCGCTTCGTTCACGGACGTCTGCCGCATCATGGTGACCGGGTACTCGACGGGGTCCTCCAGGGTCATGATGTTGACTGACTCGACGTTCAACTGCGAAAGCAGCGAGTAGAGTGTCGTCGTCTTGCCGCTGCCGGTCGGGCCCGTGAGGATGAGCACGCCTTCCGGGCGTGTCAGCATGATATGGAGCTTGCCGAGGGTGTCGCTCGTAAGCCCCATCCTGTCGAGACTGATGATGGATTTCTCGCGATCGAGCACGCGCAGCACGATGTTCTCGCCGTAGATGGTCGGCTGACTGGAGACGCGAAAGTCGACGGGCCGCCCGTTCAGATTGAGCGACAGGCGCCCGTCCTGCGGTGCGCGTGTCTCGGCAATGTTCATCCCGCTGATCACCTTGATGCGGACCGCGATGCCTGCCCAGTACGTCTTGTGCAGGCTGCGGATCTGCTCGAGCACGCCATCGATGCGATAGCGCACGCGCAGGAAAGCATATTCGGGCTCGAAGTGGATGTCCGACGCGCCACGCTTGACGGCATCCACCAGCAACGCACCCACCAGTCGCACGATCGGCTGGGTGTACTCGTCTCCTCCGGCCTGCAGGCTCGTATAGTCGATCTCGCCGGTCTCGATCTCCTGCAAGATACCGTCGACGGAGAGTTCGAAGCCGTAAAACTGGTCGATATAGTCTTCCAGCTGCGCCTCGCCCGCGAGCTGAGCCTTGATCTCGACCTGCGGGCCGAGCAGGCCGCGCAGCTGGTCGAGCGCGACGACGTTGAAGATCTCAGTGGTGGCGACGGTCAGCGTGTGATTCTGTGCGTCATACGCGATCGGCAGCAGGCGATGACGTCGTGCGAACTCCTGGGGAACGAGCTTGAGGGCCTCGGCGTCGACGACGATCTTCGTGAGATCGATGCTTTCCTGCCCGATGGTCCGCGCCATGATGTCGCGGATGGCACCCTCGGTGACGAACCCGAGCCGAACCAACAGCCGCCCGAGCGGTACGGCGTTGTGCTTTTGCTCGGTGAGCGCAATCCGCAGCTGGTCCGGTGTGATAAGACCAGACTGGACCAGCAACTCGCCGATCCGGAGTTTTTTCCGTTGCTCGGCCACGGGTTACTCCAGGCTGCCGGCGAGCTTCGTGATGCGTTCGCGGACGGCAGTTGGGTCGAAGTTGGCGCGCCCGGAAACCCCGGCAAGCTCTAGCGCCTGCTGGTAGAAGTTGAGCGCAAGCCTGGGCTGGCTCAAGTGTTCGAGGCTGACGGCGAGGTTGAAGGCGTAGTCGGGATTCGTGCGCGCCAAGTGATGCGCCTGGAAGTAAGCGGCTTGGGCGCCTGGCCAATTGCCCTGATCCGCGTACAGATTGCCGAGCGAGAAGTACAGAAACGCCGACGGATCTTTCGCGATGAGTGACTTGAGTCTCGATTCCGCGCTTTGCGGGTCGGCAGAACCGATGAGGTTGATGAGTCCACCCTGAGCCAGCGTGTTGGCTGGATCGACCTGCAACACCTGAAAAAGATAGCGGATCGCAAGATCCGCATTCCCCTGTTGCTGCGCCACTGTAGCTCGACCGAGCAATGCGTCGACGTTTCGCGGATCGGATCTGAGCACCGTTTCGTAAAGGCGCCCGGCCTCGTCGAGACGTCCGGCGCGCAAGGTTTCGTATGCCTCGGAAAGCTGCGGGTTGATCCGAGGGGGCTCACCTCCCGGTTTGACGGCGATCCCAACGCTTGGTTGCCGTGCTGCCGGTTCGGCTGCCGTGACAGAACGCCGAGCGGCGGCCGGTGGCGTCGCGCTTGGCGGGGATGCCTCCGATGGTCGGGCGACTGCCCTCTTCGCAGTCGGTGCGCTCGGGGGAATCGCCTCTCCGGCGTCTGCGGTGGTGAGGCTCGGCGCAGCAATCGCACCGGTTTCCACGCGCGGCGCTGATCGTGGCGTTGGCGCTACAGCGGCGGGGGCAGGTGGGGCCGTGACACTGGGCGATGAAAACGCTCGGCGCAGAAGGGCGGGGTGGAAGACCGAAAGATAGAAATAGACCGCGTAGCCGAGGATGGCGAGCCCGATCACGACGCCATAAATCTGCTTGCGGTGTTCCCGCATCCATTCGGCCCAACCGGATTGGGGATCAGACGCCTGAAGCACCGCCGCTGCCTGCGCAGGCGTCGGTCCGGACGCAGGAGCAGACTTGAGTCCGGGGCTTTGCGCACGGTCCAGTTCCAGCGGTTCGAGAGCAAGTTCGCTGGCCAGTTCGCCCGCACGGGTCGCGGGTCGAACAGCGTCCTCCCGCTCTTTTGCAGCCTTCTGCAATGCCTGCATCAACAGGCTCATGGGTTGTTGCGCGGCGGCGGCAGGGTTTCCGGGCGGTTGAGGACCGGCAGGAAACGCTGGAAGAACTTGAGGTCGTCCGCGTCCAGCGAAGCGTGGGTTATCACGGTCGGCTTCAGGAAAATAACCAACTCGGTCTTCTTGGTCTTGTTGGTGCGGGTGCTGAACGCCGTTCCAGCGATGCCCGGCAAGGTGGAGACGTAAGGCAGCCCCTTGCGGTCACGCGCGACTTCGTCCTGCATGAGGCCGCCCAATATCACGGTCTGACCCGTTCCCACCTGCAGCACCGACTCGATCTCGCGCACCTGCAACTGCGGGACCGGGTTCTTGATGCAGTTCTGGATGAGTCCGCCGGCGCCGGTGGTGCACAGCGACGGATTCGGGTCGTCGACGAAGTCGAGGATCCTGGTAATGGTGGGACGAACCGTCAGGGTAACCTGACCCGTCTCGTGGACCTGGGGCGTAACGGAGAGAATGACGCCGACGGCCACCGTCTGCGGTGTCGTGGTGAACGTGTTGGGCTGAATCACGCCACCGCCGGTAGCGACCCCCTGCTGCGCCTGGATGGTGAAATAGACGATGTTGTCCACTACCTTGAGCAGCGCAGTCTGATTGTTGATCACCATCAGCTTGGGGCTCGACAGCACCTGCGTGTTGCCGAACTGTTCGAGTGCGGTGATGAGGCCTTTGAAGTTTCCGCCCGAGTAGTCGACGAAGAAGGCGGCCGGTGAGGTCAGGGCCCGCGCTCCCAGATCCTGCACGATCTTGAGTCCGCCGTTGGTGATCACGCTCCAGTCGACACCGGCCTGGAACTCATCGAACAGCGTGACCTCGGCGATCGTCGCTTCGATCAGTACTTCCCGCTGCGCTGCCGTCTGCACGCTGTCGAGATACTGCTGGATGAGTCGGTGCTCGCGCTCCGTCGCCAGCACGGTCACGGTTCCCGTGAACGAGTTGATGACGATCTCATCCTTGATGTCCCCCGGCAGGGCCAGGGGTTGACTGAATGCCGCCGTGTAGAGGTCCGCAGCGGACTGGCCGGCTTTGCTCGCGGCCTCGGCCTGCGCGACGCGTTCTTCGCGCGCTGCGCGCTGCGCTTCGGCCCGCGCCGCGCGATCATCGGCAGACTGCACGAGCTGCCGGTTCGAGGAAATAATGGCGCGGACGTTCTCCCGCAGTTGCTCCCAGAAGTCGCCCTTCGCCGTGGTGCGGACCGTCGTGGCCGATGCATTGCCGCCGGCCGCTCCCATGCCGCCGGCACCCGCGACAGCACCGGTTCCCGACACCTGGCCTGAGCCTGCGGGGCCGGCGATCTGCACCGACGCACCCACTGTGGAAGTCGTGTCGCGAGTCATGTTCACGTAGTTCACGCGATACGTCTTCGAGAACGGCGCGTCCGGCTGCACGATGATCGTGTTGCCTTCCGTGCGGTAGCGCAGATTGACCTGTTTCGAGAGCCGGTCGAGTATCGCGGGCAGGGTTTCGTTCACCGCGTTGAGCGTGACGAGGCCGCTCAGCCCGGGGTGAATGTCGATGTTCTGTTTGGTGTCGCGGGCCAGCGCGAACAGCAGTTCGCGCACCGGAACCTCGTTGACGACCACGCTATAGGTCGCAGGTTTCGGCGTGGGCTTGGGCGGGGGAAGGAAATCACCGCTGGAGCGGACCGGTGGCGGTGCCTCTCCCGCGGGGGGCAGCACCCGGTTCTGGGTCAGATGGGCTTCAGACTGCGGGATGACGGGCCGATAGGCGCAACCGGACATCGCGCCGGCGGAGAGCGCGGCCATGAGACTTACGAGTGCGCATCGGCCTCGAATGGCCGGAGGGGAGAAGCTCGTCATGCGGTCTTGGGGGCCAGAATGGCAGTGGGAGATTCCCGAGGATCGCTGCCTTTTCGATCGCGGAGGGCGGAAAAGCAAGTATGGTACCCGAGGCTGCAACTCCTCACGGCACTTGAGCTTGCTGAGATCGCCCGCTCTCGCGCCGGATTCCGGCGGCGGAACGGATGTAGGGCCGGTCGCTCCGAACGGCTTCCGGGAGCCTGGCCAGCGCGGCGCGTGCGGCCTGGCGCGTGGGAAAGTTTCCGTAGGAGACGCCGAGATACGACGCGTCCTTGACCCGGGTACGGTACACAAACAGCTCATCGGTTTCAACGAACTTGCCCAGGTGGTCCAGATATCGAGCCAGTTCGGCCGGGTCGTCCGCAGCGACTGCGAGCTGGATGGTGAATCCCTGTTTGTCTGAGTTCTCCAGCCAGCGCGTGGTGGCTGCCAAGCGCGCAGCGGTCATGTCATCGCTGCGGTCGGGCGGGGTGCTCGCACGCTCGTCCTCGGCGGCGGGCGGTGCCGGAGCGCTGGGCGCGGCTGCGGGAGCGGCGTCGGTTGCCGCAGCGGACGTGGTGCCGGTCGGCAGAACGGTCACGGGAGCGGAGGGCCGTCCCAACCACCACAAGGCGCCGGCCCCGAGGGCTGCGCCCGCGATCAGCAGCGCAGCCGAGGCCACCCAGCGCGGCGGCGACGATGCTTGGTGTGCCTTGAACTCGCAGTCGCGTATGGCTGCACGGACGTGCGCGAGGCGGACCGTATGCGTGTTGTCGGCAAACGCAGCGAGCAGCGTCTTGTCCGCAACGAGGTTCACGCGCCGGCTCAGACCGCCGGTTGCGTCCGCGATATAGCGAACCAGCTTCGGCGCGAACAGGTCCGGCCCGCGATAGCCGGCGGCGCGCAGGCGGAAGGTGAGGTACTCGCCGATCTCGTCGGCATGGAGCGGCTGCAGGGAGAAGCCGTGCGTG
>JAEUMW010000444.1 GCA_016791345.1 Betaproteobacteria bacterium
CGCGTTGGACCCACCCCTTCCCATCCCGAACAGGACCGTGAAACGACGCAGCGCCGATGATAGTGCGGATTGCCCGCGCGAAAGTAGGTCACCGCCAGGCTCACCACCCCCACCCAAAGCCCTCCTCACCGAGGGCTTTGTTTTTTCCCGCCATCCAGCCTGAATAAAAAAACCTCACCCGATACGGGTGAGGTTTTCTTGCTTATGGGAAATTGGATCAGGCTGCAGCAACCAGTTCGCGAAGCACGTAGGGCAGGATGCCGCCGTGCTTGTAATAGTCCACCTCGATCGGTGTGTCGATCCGGGAAAGCACGGTGACTTGCTGGCTCGTCCCATCCTTGCGGTGAATAACCAAGGTGACATCCTGCTGCGGCCGGATATCGTCCAAGCCAAGCACATCGAACGTCTCGCTTCCCGTGATTCCCAGCGAATCGACGCTGTCATTGCCTTTGAACTGAAGCGGCAGCACTCCCATGCCGACGAGGTTCGAGCGATGGATGCGCTCGAAGCTACGTGCCACCACCGCCTTCACGCCGAGCAGTTGCGTGCCCTTTGCTGCCCAGTCTCGCGAAGAGCCGGTGCCATATTCTTCGCCGCCGAACACCACGGTAGGCATACCTGCGGCGATGTATCGCATCGCAGCGTCGTAGATCGACATCTGCTCGCCGGAGGGCTGCAGCAGCGTGAGACCGCCTTCGACACGGGTGCCATCGTCCTTCGGCGGCAGCATGAGGTTCTTGATCCGCACGTTCGCGAATGTTCCGCGCATCATGACCTCGTGGTTGCCGCGGCGTGAGCCGTAGCTGTTGAAATCGATCACTCCCACACCTTTCGACTGGAGATACTTGCCGGCGGGTGAGGTGGGCTTGATCGAGCCGGCCGGACTGATGTGATCGGTGGTCACGGAGTCGCCGAAGATCCCAAGCGGGCGGGCGCCAGTGATGTTGCCGGTGCTGCCGGGCTGCATACCGAAATCTGCAAAGAAGGGCGGTTCGGCGATGTAAGTCGAGGTCGGCCAGTTGTAGACCTGACCCGATGCCGACGGCACCGCCTGCCAAAGCGGATTGTCCTTGGTGAAATCACCGTACAGGCGCTGGAAAGTGGCGGCATCCGTGGCGAACTTCATCACCTTGTGGACTTCCTCGGAAGTCGGCCAGATGTCGCCTATCCAAACCGGCTTGCCGTCTTTCCCCGTACCCAATGACTCACTCATCAAATCCTTGAGTACCGTACCGGCAATCGCATAGGCCACGACCAGAGGCGGCGAGGCGAGGAAGTTCGCGCGCAGGTTCGGATGTATGCGCGCTTCGAAGTTGCGATTTCCCGAAAGCACCGCGGCACAGACGAGATCGTTG
Organism: Betaproteobacteria bacterium; assembly: GCA_016791345.1. Lineage (NCBI taxonomy): Bacteria > Pseudomonadati > Pseudomonadota > Betaproteobacteria > Betaproteobacteria bacterium. The sequence goes on from JAEUMW010000444.1 coordinate 1,356, forward strand.
CTGACGATGGCTTCGTCGATCGGCTCGGCCAGCGGGCCCGCGTTTCCGATGCAAGTGGTACAGCCATAGGCGGCAACGCTGAAGCCCAGCTTTTCGAGGTACGGGAGGAGGCCCGCACGCGTGAGGTATTCCGTCACGACGCGAGAGCCAGGTGCAAGCGATGTCTTGATATGAGGCTTGACGGTCAGTCCGCGCTCGACCGCTTTCTTCGCCAGCAGGCCCGCTGCCAGCAGCACGCCGGGATTCGATGTGTTGGTGCAGGACGTGATTGCAGCAATCAGTACATCACCCGAACCGATGTCGATACCGTCCTTGGTGGTGAACCGCCTGGCGAGATCGCCCGCGTCCTTGCCGAATCCGTTCTCCTGCACCGGTGCCGAGAAGAGTTTGCCGAACTGGGACTTCAGGTTGCCCATCTCGATGCGATCCTGCGGGCGCTTTGGGCCGGCGAGAGACGGCGCAACCGATGCGAGGTCGAGCTCGAGCACGCTCGTGTAGTCGAGGTCTCCCGCTTTCGGAATGCCGAACAGATGCTGCGCCTTGAAGTACTTCTCGAAGGCCGTAATCTCGTCCTTGGTGCGACCCGTGCCCTTGAAGTACTCGATGGTCTTCTCGTCGACCGGGAAGAAGCCCATGGTGGCGCCGTATTCCGGGGCCATGTTGGCGATGGTGGCGCGATCGGGCAGTTGCAGGCTTGCCGTGCCCTCGCCGAAGAACTCGACGAACTTGCCGACGACCTTGTGCTTGCGCAGCATTTCGGTGATCGTCAGCACAAGATCCGTCGCCGTCACGCCCTCGCGCAATTTCCCCCTGAGGTGCACGCCGACCACGTCGGGGGTCAGGAAGTACACGGGCTGACCGAGCATTCCGGCTTCAGCTTCGATGCCGCCCACACCCCAGCCGACGACGCCGATGCCGTTGATCATGGTGGTATGCGAGTCGGTTCCCACGAGCGTGTCCGGATAGTAGATGCCGTCCTTCTGGTGCACGCCGCGCGCGAGGTATTCCAGGTTGACCTGGTGCACGATGCCGATCCCTGGCGGCACCACCTTGAAAGTGTCGAACGCCTGCATCCCCCATTTCATGAACTGATAGCGCTCGCCGTTGCGCTCGAACTCGAGCTCCATGTTTTCCTTCAGCGCATCGCGGGTGCCGTAGTGATCGATCATCACCGAATGGTCCACCACCAGGTCGACCGGCACGAGAGGTTCGATCACCTTCGGATTCCTGCCCATATTGTCAGCGACGTTGCGCATCGCGGCGAGGTCGGCGAGCAGCGGAACGCCGGTGAAGTCCTGCAGCACGACGCGGGCGACCACGAAGGGGATTTCGTTGACGCGCGGCGCGTTCGGTGCCCAGTTGGCGAGCTGGTTCACATGCTCCTCGGTGATCTTGCGGCCGTCGACGTTGCGCAGAACGGCTTCAAGCACGATGCGGATGGACACCGGCAGTCGCTTAACTGCGGGATAAGTCTCCGCCAATGCGGGCAGGGAATAGAACTGTCCGGGAGTCGGAGCACCCGGGAGTTTTTTCAGGGTGTTGTAGGCGTTATGCGGCATGGGCTGCCTCCTGTTCTTGGCGTGGTGAGTCCGTGGAAAGCGATACGGGTAATGGCGTCGCGCGTATCAGGCGGCGCCGGGGAAAAATGCCTGGTCGACTTCCGCAGACAGTGCGATACCCGAGAGTCGCCCTTTCTGCAGAACTTCCCAATAGTAGCGATACGATGCCCGATCGTGCAGGTGGCCTGCATGCCGGATCGGTCCCCACTGCGCCTTCTGCGCGGCGAGGAGAATCAAGGTGGCTTCCTTCACTTCTTCAAGGTCCGGTTTCATCGCCTCGACGATGGGGCGGATCTGCGCGGGATAGACGCTCCACATGCGCAGGAATCCGAACTCGTTGCGGGCGCGCCACGCATCGCTATAGGTGTTGTAAGGATTCCTCAGATCGACCGACACGTTGTGCGATGGCACGAGCCCGTTGCCCAGTGCGGCGGCAACGATGGTGGCCTTGGCGCGGACGATGAGGTGATGTTCGAACTGGCCGGGGCTGCGCATGGCGCTCCCGGGAATCGCGCCATGATGCGCGCTCACGAAGTCCATCAGACCGAAGTCCAGGGACTGTACCCACGGCAGGGCGGCAATGCGCTCGATATCGCGCAGAGCGCCGTGTGTCTCGATGAGGACGTGCAGCGGAATCTCCCGCTTCAACCCGCAGTGCGCCGCGCGTGACTGGATGTAGTCGATCATCTCGGCCACCTCCCTCAGGCCCGTGGGCTTCGGCAGGGTGATGTACGCCGTCACTTCGCCCACGCCGTCCACCAGGATATCGACATCCTGACGCCAGGCGGGATGACTGTAGTCGTGTATCCGTACCCCGACCATGCGGAATCGGTTTGCCGGAGAATTCTGCAGACGCACGACCATCTCGGCGTGCGCGCGCTCCTTTCCGGTCGGCGCACCGTCCTCGCAGTCGCAGGTGACGTCGAACGTCCTGCCGAGCTCTTCCTGCAGCTCGAACGCCTTGAGCATCAGTTTTTCGCTGCCTGCGTAGTGCTCACAGGCGGGGATGATCGGAAACGGTTTCTCGCCCTTGAAGAGGGCTTCGCTTGGGTGAACGAGCAGGGTCACGTTGGCGGTGGAGACTTGCTGTAACGGAGAAATAGGGTGCCGCGCGCTGGCGCAGCACCCGGTCGAGTCGTACGTCTGCTAGACGAGCATGCTCTTGACGCCGTCCTGCTCTTCGAGCAACTCCTTGAGTGTGAAGTCCATCTTCTCGCGCGAGAAGGCGTCGATCTCCAGCCCCTGCACAAGCTCGTACTTTCCGCCTGCGCACGTGACGGGGAAACCATAGATCACGTCTGCCGGAATGCCATAGGACCCATCGGACGGAACCCCCATTGTCACCCACTTTCCGCCGGTGCCGAGAACCCAGTCATGGATATGGTCGATGGCGGCATTGGCCGCCGAGGCCGCGGAAGAAGACCCGCGCGCCTCGATGATCGCTGCACCGCGCTTGCCGACGAGGGGGATGTAGGTGTTGCGGTACCAGGTTTCGTCGTTCACGAGCTGCGCCGCCGGCGTGCCGCCGATCTTCGCGAAGCGGATGTCCGGATACATCGTCGGCGAATGGTTGCCCCAAACGATCATCTTCTCGATCTCGGAGACCGCCTTGCCGGTGCGCGTGGCAAGCTGCGACAGCGCGCGGTTGTGGTCGAGGCGCAGCATTGCGGTGAAGTTCGCCTTTGGCAGACTCGGCGCCGATTTCATGGCGATGTACGCGTTCGTATTGGCGGGGTTGCCGACCACCAGCACCTTGATATCGCGTGCGGCGACGGCATCGAGCGCCTTGCCCTGTTCGACGAAGATCTTGGCATTCTCGAGCAGCAGGTCCTTGCGCTCCATGCCGGGTCCACGCGGCTTGGCGCCCACCAGAAGGGCGACGCTCGCGTCCTTGAACGCCACTTTCGGGTCGCCCGTGCCGACCATCCCGGCAAGCAGGGGAAAGGCGCAGTCTTCCAGTTCCATCATCACGCCCTTCAAGGCCTGCTGCATCTTCTCCATGGGCAGGTCGAGCATCTGCAGGATGACGGGCTGGTCGGGGCCGAGCAACTGGCCGCTGGCAATCCGGAACAGCAGGGCGTAGCCGATCTGGCCGGCGGCGCCGGTCACTGCAACGCGAACGGGGGTTTTCATGGTGTGGGGCTCCCTTTGATTGGGCATGTTGGTGCAAAGAGGGTGGCGCGAATCAACGCGGCTCGGTGAGACGTTGCGCAAGCTGGCGGCGTGCGCCGCGAACGACGGGCATCAACGGAACCGTTCCGACAAGGCACATGGCAGCATCGAGTGCGGCCATCCTAGTGGACTCGCTGAGGCAATGTCAACCATCTTATATAAGATAAAAGATATACGAATTCTGGACTCTCCCTCACGATTGCGCGTACAATTGCCGGTCATGAAGGAAGCGCTTTCTTCACCTGCCTTTCAGCCGCTCTACCAGCAGATCAAATCCCTGATCACGCAGAGCCTGATGGCGGGCGAATGGGGGCCGGGCGAGCCGATCCCGAGCGAGATTGAACTCGCCAGCCGGTTCAACGTCAGCCAAGGCACGGTTCGCAAGGCCATCAACGAGCTTGCCGACCAGAATCTCCTGATACGTCACCAAGGCAAGGGCACTTTCGTCGCCTCACATGCCGAGGAACGACGTAAATACTACTTCACGCGGATCACGCCCGATAGTGGGGAGGACGTGCATCCCACGCCCGAGTTGCTCGAATGCCGCCGCGCGAAGGCCGATGGCGTGACCTCGCGCCTGCTCGATCTGCCTCCCGCCTCGAGCATCTTCATCGTGCGCCGCCGCTTCCGCATCGCGGGCGAGCTGGTGGAATTCGAGGAAGTGCGCGTTCCGACAGCGCTCTTTCGGGGGCTGTCGACGGCCGTCATCGAACAGCACGAGTGCAAGCTCTACAGCATGTACGAGTCGCAGTTCGGTGTGCGAATCATCGAAGTGCGCGAGCGCATCAAGGCGGTCGCCGCCGACGAGGAAGAAAGCCGCCTGCTCGAGGTGGCGCCGGGGGCGGCGCTGTTGCGAGTCGATCGCGTCGCGTTCACGTTCGGCGAGAAGCCGGTCGAGACCCGCGCCAGTCTTTTTCACACTGCCAACCACCACTACCAAAACCGGATCACATGATCTGGCGGCCTCAAGCCGACGGATCCCTGTGCAAAACGACAATTCCCGATCCCTCTAAGAAAGGAAGCACGACCATGAATGCTCTCGCCAAACGCCGGCCGAAGCACCTGGATCTTGCCAAGATCCGACTGCCCATGCCGGGATTCGTGTCCATTCTGCACCGCGTGAGCGGCGCGCTGATGTTCCTGCTGATCCCGCTCTGTCTGTACCTGCTCGATCGCAGTCTGGCTTCGCCGGACAGCTATGCCGGAATCGTGGCATTCGTCGAGCACCCGCTCGTCAAGTTGATCCTGCTTGCGCTCACGTGGGCGTTCCTGCATCACCTCTGTGCCGGCATCCGCTTCCTTCTTCTCGATCTGCACGTCGGCGGCGCGCTCCCGGCAGCCCGCAGCAGCAGCGCTGCGGTGCTCGCCGTCAGCTTGATCCTGACGCTGATACTGGGGGTGAAACTATGGTAAAGCGCATCGTGGTAGGGGCCCACTACGGCCTGCGCGACTGGCTCATGCAGCGCATCACCGCCGTGGTGATCACGGCGTTCGCCGTGATCCTGGGGGTCGCGATCTGTCTGCAGCCCACAGGTGACTATGAGAGCTGGAAATCCCTGTGGAGTCACGGTTTTATACGCTTTGCGGCGCTGCTCGCCGTGATCAGTCTGCTGCTGCACGCCTGGATCGGCGTGCGCGACATCTTCATGGATTACATCAAGTCTACCGGGCTGCGGCTCGGCCTGCAGGTACTCGTCATTCTGGCCCTGGTGCTCTATGGCGCCTGGTCCGTTCAGATTCTCTGGAGCGCATGATGGCTTTCGCACGAAGAACGTTTGATGCGGTCGTGGTCGGCGCGGGAGGCGCCGGCATGCGCGCCGCGCTGCAACTGTCCGAGGCGGGCTTCAAGACCGCCGTCCTGTCCAAGGTGTTCCCGACGCGCTCGCATACGGTGGCGGCGCAGGGCGGCATCGCCGCCTCGCTGGGCAACGCCGACGAGGACAACTGGCACTGGCACATGTTCGATACCGTCAAGGGATCGGACTATCTCGGCGACCAGGATGCCATCGAGTTCATGTGCCGCAAGGCGAACGAGGCGGTGTACGAGCTCGAGCACTTCGGCATGCCGTTCGACCGTCTGCCGAATGGCAAGATCTACCAGCGGCCGTTCGGCGGCCAGTCCAAGAACTACGGCGGTGCGCAGGCCACGCGTTCGTGTGCTGCCGCCGACCGTACCGGACACGCGATGCTGCACACGCTGTATCAGCGCAATGTCCGGGCGCACACGCATTTCTTCGTCGAGTGGATGGCGCTCGATCTGATCCGCGACGCCGATGGCGATGTCGTCGGCGTCACCGCGCTCGAGATGGAGACCGGCGAGGTGATGATCCTGCAGGCGAAGGGGGTATTGTTCGCAACCGGCGGTGCCGGCCGCATCTTCGCCTCGTCGACGAATGCATTCATCAACACCGGCGACGGACTGGGCATGGTTGCGCGCGCCGGCATTCCGCTCGAGGACATGGAGTTCTGGCAGTTTCACCCGACCGGTGTGGCGGGTGCCGGCGTGCTCATCACCGAAGGCGTGCGCGGGGAGGGCGGCTACCTGCTCAACAAGAACGGCGAACGCTTCATGGAGCGTTACGCGCCGAATGCGAAGGACCTCGCCAGCCGGGACGTCGTCGCGCGCGCGATGGCAACGGAGATCAAGGAAGGCCGCGGCTGCGGCGGGGACGCCGACTACGTGCTCCTCAAGCTCGACCATCTCGGCGCCGAGGTCATCGAGAAGCGGCTGCCCGGCATCCGCGAGATCGCCAAGACGTTCGCGAACGTCGATCCGGTGAAAGACCCGATCCCGGTCGTGCCCACCTGTCACTACATGATGGGCGGCATTCCGACGAACTTCCACGGCGAGGTGGTGGCACCCACCAGAGGCGGTCAGGACGAGGTGGTGCGCGGGCTGTACGCCGCCGGCGAGTGCGCCTGCGTGTCGGTCCACGGTGCCAACCGTCTCGGCACCAACTCGCTCCTCGACCTCGTCGTCTTCGGCAAGGCGGCCGGCGACAGTCTCGGCCGCTTCATTCGCGAGAATCCGGGGCACAAGGAGCTGCCGAAGGATGCCGGCGAGCTCACGGCGGCGCGCCTCGCGCGGCTCGACAAGGCGGGCAGCGGCGAGCGGGTGCAGGACGTGTCGGCCGATCTGCGGCGGACCATGCAGCTCAACTGCGGTGTGTTCCGCTTCCCCGATCTGCTGTCCGAGGGCGTCAAGAAGATGCACGAGATCGTGGAGCGGTCGAAGCACACTTACATCGTCGACAAGAGCAAGACCTTCAACACGGCGCGGGTCGAGGCCCTGGAGCTCGACAATCTGGCCGAGGTCGCGCTGGCTTCGATCGTCTCGGCGGAGGCCCGCACCGAGAGCCGGGGCGCGCATGCCCGCGAAGACTTTCCCAAGCGCGACGACGACAACTGGTTGCGGCACACGCTCTGGTTCAGCGAGGGCTGTCGCCTCGACTACAAGCAGGTGCACCTGAAGCCGCTGTCCGTCGAGATGTTCCCGCTCAAGGCACGCACGTACTGAACGCGACGATGGCCCGGCGCAACCGGGCCGTCGTCCCAGAATCAGGAGATTCGAGATGCGATTTTCGATCTACCGCTACAATCCGGATATCGACGAGAAGCCGTACATGAAGGAGTACGACGTGCGGCTCGAGCCCACCGACAAGATGCTGCTCGATGCGCTGGTGCGCATCAAGTCGATCGACGACACCCTGTCATTGCGCCGCTCGTGCCGCGAAGGCGTCTGCGGCTCCGATGCCATGAACATCAACGGCAAGAACGGCCTGGCATGCATCACACGGCTCGCCGACCTCAAGGAGCCGGTGGAACTGCGCCCCCTGCCGGGGCTGCCCGTGATCCGCGATCTGATCGTCGACATGAGCCAGTTTTTCAAGCAATATCATTCGATCAGGCCGTATCTCATCAACGATGATCCGCCCCCGGAAACCGAGCGGCTGCAATCCCCGGAGGACCGCTCCGAGCTGGATGGCCTCTACGAATGCATTCTGTGCGCGTGCTGCTCAACGAGCTGTCCGTCATTCTGGTGGAACCCCGACAAGTTCGTCGGCCCCGCCGGCCTTCTTGCCGCTTACCGCTTCATCGCGGATACTCGGGATCAGGCGACCAGCGAGCGGCTCGATGACCTCGAAGACCCGTATCGACTGTTCCGTTGCCATTCGATCATGAACTGCGTCGATGTCTGTCCGAAGGGCCTCAATCCGACTCGGGCCATCGGCAAGATCAAGGATGCGATGATTCGCCGCACCGTATGAGCGAGCTCGATCGGGTGCGCTGGCACTGCCGGCGCGGGATGCTGGAACTCGACCTGCTGCTGCATCGGTTCGTCGATCGCCATCTGCCGAACTTGAGCCCCGATGATATGACGCGCTTCAAGGAGATACTCGATCTGCAGGACGGCGAGCTCTGGCAGGTCCTGTCGGGTCGAGCGGAAATCGAAGATCGTCGTCTGCAACCGCTGGTTCAGATGATAAGAGGCTCGGCGGACACGCGTGAGGCAATCCTTACAGAGAAGGACACTCGGCTCTAACCCCTCCCGGAGAACTGCGTAATGGGCGACACCAAGACTGCTACCCTGACCGTAAGCCACATCACCAAGAGCGTGGATCTGCCGATCCTGTCCGGCACCATCGGGCCGGACGTCGTCGACATCCGCAGTCTGACGGGCAAGACGGGCGTGTTCACGTTCGACCCCGGATTCATGGCCACCGCCAGCTGCAAGTCGCGCATCACCTACATCGACGGCGACGAGGGCGTGCTGCTCTATCGCGGCTACCCGATCGAACAGCTCGCCGTGCACTGCGACTTC
>JAEUMW010000445.1 GCA_016791345.1 Betaproteobacteria bacterium
CTCGCCCCCACACGCAGGGGTCTGCCCTGGGGCACCGTGGGCCCTCATCCCCGGAGCCGCGGGTGCGGTAAGCTTACGCTACGGGTACTCGGCCCCGCGGCCTTGCATCCGTCATTCTGCCCATTCCAAGAAGCTTGTCTCCAGATGGCGCGAACCAAGACGACCAACAACTCCGCCGCGACCGTCGGCTTCGAAGCCAAGCTCTGGGCCGCGGCGGACGCGCTGCGCAACAACATGGACGCGGCCGAGTACAAGCACGTTGTCCTCGGCCTGATCTTCCTCAAGTACATCTCAGATGCCTTCGAGGCCAAGCACGCCGAGCTCGACGCGCAGCGCGCCGAGGGTGCCGACCCGGAGGATCCGGACGAGTACCGTGCCGCGAGCATCTTCTGGGTGCCGAAGGAGGCGCGCTGGTCACACCTGAAAGCGAACGCCCCGCAGCCGACCATCGGCACGCTGGTCGACGACGCGATGGCCGCTATCGAGCGCGACAATCCCTCGCTCAAGGGCGTGCTTCCCAAGGACTACGCGCGGCCGGGGCTCGACAAGCAGCGCCTCGGGCAGATCATCAACCTCGTCTCCGACATCGCGCTCGGCGACAGCGCATCCAAGTCGAAAGACACGCTCGGCCGCGTCTACGAGTACTTCCTCGCCCAATTCGCCAGCGCCGAAGGCAAGAAGGGCGGGCAGTTCTACACGCCCTCGCACGTGGTGCGCGTGCTCGTCGAGATGCTCGCCCCGTACAAGGGCCGCGTCTACGACCCCTGCTGCGGCTCGGGCGGCATGTTCGTGCAGAGCGAAAAGTTCATCGAGGCGCACGCGGGCAAGCTCGGCGACATCTCGATCTACGGGCAGGAGAGCAACTACACCACCTGGCGGCTCGCCAAGATGAACCTCGCGATCCGCGGCATCGACGCCCAGATCGCCCACGGCGACGCGTTCCACAACGACCGCCACCCCGACTTGAAGGCCGACTACGTGCTCGCCAACCCGCCGTTCAACGACAGCGACTGGCGCGGCGCACTCCTCAAGGACGACAAGCGCTGGGTCTATGGCGCGCCGCCGGCGGGCAACGCGAACTTCGCGTGGGTCCAGCACTTCCTCCACCACCTGGCGCCGGGCGGCATCGCCGGGTTCGTGCTCGCTAACGGCTCGATGTCGTCCAACCAGTCGGGCGAAGGCGAGATCCGCAAAGCCCTCATCGAGGCCGACCTCGTGGACTGCATGGTGGCGCTGCCCGGCCAGCTCTTCTACTCCACGCAGATTCCCGTGTGCCTGTGGTTCCTCGCGCGCGACAAAAGGGGTCGTCGTCATTCCAGCGCAGGGCCTGCCCCGGACTCGATCCGGGGCCGGGACCCAGTTTCACTTCGCGACCGGCGCGGGCACACGCTCTTCATCGACGCCCGCAAGCTCGGGACGTTGGTGGACCGTGTGCACCGCGAGCTCACCGATGCGGACATCGCGAAGATCGCCGGCACCTACCACGCGTGGCGTTCTGACCGTCATTCCGGCGAAAGCCGGAATCCAGCCGAGTATCAGGACATCCCCGGCTTCTGCAAGAGCGCCACGCTGGAGGAAATCCGTAAGCACGGCCACGTGCTCACGCCAGGGCGTTACGTCGGTGCCGCGGCGCAGGAGGATGACGGCGAGCCGTTCGAGGAGAAGATGAAGCGGCTCACAGCGACCCTATACGAGCAGCAGGCTGAGGCCGCGAAGCTGGATGCTGCGATTGCCGCCAACCTAAGGGAGCTGGGGTATGGCGGGTGAAGCTCGACTCGCCGACCTCTGCGAGTCCATCGTCGACTGTCCGCACTCAACCCCCGTGTGGACTGACAGCGGGGTTGTTGTCCTTCGCAATCAGAACATTCGTAATGGACGCCTCGTTCTCACTGAGCCGAGCTATACCGACGAAGCGCACTTCGCCGAGCGCACTCGGCGGGCCATGCCGACCGAAGGCGATCTCGTGATCACCCGAGAAGCGCCTATGGGTGAGGTCTGCATGATTCCTTCCGACTTACGCTGCTGCCTCGGTCAACGATTGGTGCTCCTGCGCCCGAACCGGAAACGAGCAGAGCCAAGGTATCTCCTTTACGCCTTGCAGTCGAAAGCCGTGCAGCACGAAATCGGCGTGAACGAGGGGACCGGCTCAACGGTGAGCAATCTCCGCATTCCGCTCTTGGAGTCGCTACCGATTCCGACAAGGCCGCTCTCCGAACAACGCGCCATCGCACACATCCTCGGCACGCTGGACGACAAGATCGAGCTGAACCGGCGGATGAGCGAGACGCTGGAGGGGATGGCGCGCGCGCTCTTCAAGTCGTGGTTCGTGGACTTCGACCCCGTCCGCGCCAAGGCCGAAGGGCGCGACCCCGGCCTCGCCAAGCCCATCGCCGACCTCTTCCCGGCCCGCCTCGTCCACTCCGAACTCGGCGAGATTCCGGAGGGGTGGGAGGTCGGTCGGTTTGGCGAAGTGGTGGAGCAGCTTCGCGACCAAGAGAACCCGCTCTCGTTTCCGGACGTGCTGTACCACCACTTCAGCATCCCGGCATTCGACGAGGGGCAGACAGCGAAGGCCGAGTTCGGCGAGAGCATCAAGAGCCTAAAGTCGCGTGTACCTCCCGGGGTGATCCTGATGTCGAAGCTCAACCCCGAGATTGAGCGGGTTTGGATGGTCGACGTACAGCCGTACGACCGATCGGTGTGCTCGACCGAGTTCCTGGTTCTGCGTTCCCGGCCTCCGTTCACGCGCGGCTATGCCTATTGCCTCGCGCGGTCGCCGCTGTTTCGGCAGCAGATCGAGGGTCTCGTTACTGGAACATCCAAGAGTCACCAGCGCGCCCAGGTGCGGTCGATCCTCGACCTCGCAGCAGTCAAGCCACCAGCGCGTGTCGTCGCAACGTTCGATGGGTCGGCCGAAGCCATGCTTGCGCGAACGCTCGAATGTCGACGCGAGGGCCGCACGCTCGCCGCCCTGCGTGACGCGCTGCTGCCCAAGCTCATCTCCGGCGAGCTGCGCGTGGGGGATGCGCTACAAGGAGTTCAAGCTTGGGAGCCAGCTACACAAGAGGTATTCGCCGAAAGCGTTGGACGTCATCCGCGACAAGTTGAAGACCGAGAGCATGGATGACATCTGGCAGCACCGACGCGGCGTTAGGGCAAAGGGATGACCAACGTCTAGTGCGTCCGCGCCGCAACCGTTCCGGACCGGAGGCAATGGGACATGATGGATGGTGAGCAAGCATGAACCGCATTCCTGTCGACCGAAAGCTGCTGACCTGGGCGCGTGAGCGCGCCGGGATGGACACGCTAGAGCTAGCAGGGCGTTTCCCGAAGCTCCACCAGTGGGAAGAAGGGACGTTGCTCCCGACCTTGCGGCAGCTCGAGGAATTCGCGCGCGCCGTACATGTTCCGATCGGCTATCTGTTTCTGCCGCGACCCCCGGAAGAGGCGCTACCTATCCCCGATTTCCGTACCTTGGCCAATCGCGTCGTCACCCGCCCCAGCCCGAACCTGCTCGACACGATCTACCTTTGCCAGCAGAGGCAGGACTGGTTCCGCGACTACGCTCGCGTGCACGCGCTGACACCTCTGGCCTTTGTGGGTAGCGTGCGGATACAGGACTCGCCCGAGCGCGTGGCTGAAGCGATGCGGCAGGCGCTCGATCTCTCTATCGCGGAGCGGCAGAGACTGCCCACGTGGACCGATGCGCTGCGCCAACTCATCGCGAAGTCGGAGGATGCCGGAGTGCTGGTGATGGCCAGTTCCATTCTCGGCAGCAACAGCCACCGCAAGCTGGATGTCGAGGAGTTTCGCGGCTTCGCGCTGGCAGATGATCTGGCGCCGCTGGTGTTCATCAATGCGGCCGACAGCAAGGCCGCGCAGATGTTCACGCTGGCCCATGAGCTGGCCCACGTATGGCTGGGTGAGAGCGGCGTTTCCGATCCGGTCGCAGGCCAGCTTCCAGAGCTGCGTGTGGAACGCTGGTGCAATGCGGTGGCGGCGGAGTTTCTGGTGCCCCTGGATGCGTTGCGGACCGAACACCAGGGCGACCCCCCGATTGGCGATGAAATCCAGCGTCTGGCGCGCATGTTCAAAGTCAGCACTCTGGTGGTGCTCCGTCGGTTGTTCGATGCGCGCTTTATCGATCAGGCCACGCTCTGGCAGAGCTACCGGGACGAGCTGACGCGCATCCGGACGCTCGACCGGGGTGGCACAGGCGGCGGTGACTTCTACCGCACGCTGGGGACGCGAACCGGTAAGCGTTTCGCACGGGCGGTGCTCTCCAGCACGCTCGAAGGGCAGACGCTCTTTCAGGATGCTTTCCGAATGCTGGGCGTGCGCAAGACGGCCACGTTCTATGAGGCGGCGCGCGAGTTAGGGGTAATGATGTGACCTACCTCCTCGACGCCAACGTCTTCATACAAGCCAAGAACCTGCACTACGGGCTGGACTTCTGCCCCGCATTCTGGGACTGGCTGATCGACAACAGAGCGGCGGATCGCGTGTTCAGCATCGACAAAGTGGCGGACGAGATCGCGGCCGGAGCGGACGAGCTGACCGATTGGATGCGTGGGCGTGGCACCGACCTCTTCGTGCGGACTGGCCCATCGGTCGCGGCGAAGTTCGGCGCTGTCAGCATGTGGGCGACGCAGCAACAGTACGAGCCGGCAGCCATCAGTACCTTCTTGCAGGTGGCCGACTTCTACTTGATTGCGCACGCCCTTGCAGATGGGCACATCGTGGTGACTCACGAAGTGCCTGCCAACTCCGTCAAGCGCATCAAGATCCCAAATGTCTGCATCGGCCTGGGCGTTCGATTCATGACACCCTACGAGATGTTGCGGCGAGAGCGCGCCCGCTTTGTACTGGGCCGTGGTGAAGTTGTGACATGAGTTCGGGCTTCACCGAATCTGTCGTTGAAGAGGCTGGCCTCGCTTTGCTTGAGGCCGGCGGCTGGCATGTCCGCAACGGCGCCGAGATCGCCCTGGGCGAACCTGCGGCCGAGTCGCGCGGGCCAACGATCAGCCGGGCGTCTTGCGCATGACTTTGAGCAAATATACTCTGCGTATTGAGTAAACCGTAGCTTCTCCCGATGACCTTCCAGCGCCCGCAAGGCGCCACTCTCTCCGAACGCCTGGCCGAGCCCCGCCACCACCTGCAGATGGTGGCGGGGCCGCGGCAGGTGGGCAAGACGACTCTGGTGCAACAGGTGGTCGAGTCAGCGGGCATCCCGGTGCGCAGCGCCAGCGCCGACGAGCCCACCTTGCGAGGGCTGCAGTGGATCGAGCAGCAGTGGCAGGCGGCGCGTCTCGCGGCGGCCGAGGCCGACACGACGGGCGCGGTGCTGGTGCTCGACGAGATCCAGAAGATCCCGAACTGGTCGGAGTCGGTCAAGCGTCTGTGGGACGAGGACACGCGCAAACGTGTGCCGCTGAAGGTGGTGCTACTCGGCTCGGCGCCGCTGCTGGTGGCGCAGGGGCTCACCGAGAGCCTGGCCGGGCGCTTCGAGCTCCTGCACCTGCCGCACTGGTCGTTTGCGGAGATGCGCGCGGCCTTCGGCTTCACCCTCGATCAATACCTCTTCTACGGCGGCTATCCGGGCGCGGCGCCGCTCGTGCGCGAACCGCAGCGCTGGGCGCGCTACATCGCCGATAGCCTGATCGAAACCTCGATCTCGCGCGACGTGCTGCTGCTAACGCGCGTGGATAAGCCCGCGCTGCTGCGGCGGCTGTTCGAACTTGCCTGCCGCTACTCCGGGCAGGCGCTTTCGTACACGAAGATGCTCGGGCAGTTGCACGACGCCGGCAACGCCACCACGCTGGCGCATTACCTGGAACTTCTTGGCGGCGCGGGCCTGGTCGTCGGCCTTCAGAAGTACGCCGGGGATATCGCCCGCAGCCGCGGGTCCAGTCCCAAGCTGCAGGTGCTCAACACGGCGCTGCTTACGGCCCAGTCCGGACTGTCACTGACCGAGGCCCGCGGCGATGGCGAGTTCTGGGGCCGGTTGGTGGAATCGGCGGTCGGCGCGCACCTGGCCAACGCTGCGGCAGGCGGAGAGTTCGAGCTCTACTACTGGCGCGAGCGCAATCAGGAGGTGGACTTCGTCGTGAAGGCCGGACGCCGGCTGGCGGCGATCGAAGTCAAGAGTGGACGTGCGCCCCAGGCCCACCGTGGCACAGCGGCTTTCGCGGCGGCCTTCAAGCCGTCGCGCAGCCTGCTCGTGGGCGGCGACGGCATCGAGTTGGGCGAGTTCCTGTCCCGGCCGGCGCGGCACTGGATCTCGGGATGAGCAGCACCTCCTTCACCGAATCCGTCGTCGAAGAGGCCGCGCTCGCGTGGCTCGAGAGCGTCGGCTGGCAGGTGCGCAACGGCGCCCACATCGCTCCCGGCGAGCCGGCGGCCGAGCGCGACGACTACGGGCAGGTGGTCCTGTCGCAGCCCCTGCGCGATGCACTCGCGCGGCTCAACCCGGCGCTGCCGCCCGAGGCGCTGGAGGACGCTTTTCGCAAGCTGACTCGGCCCGAAGGCGCGGACCTCATCGTGCGCAACCGCGCTCTGCACCGCCTGCTGGTGGACGGCGTGACGGTGCAGTATCGAGACGCCGACGGTGACATCCGGGGCCGGCAGGCGCGGGTAATCGACTTCGACGACCCGGCGGGCAACGACTGGCTCGCGGTCAATCAGTTCGCCGTCGCAGAACACAAACACACCCGCCGGCCCGACGTGGTGCTGTTCGTCAACGGTCTGCCGCTGGCGGTGATCGAGCTCAAGAACGCGGCGGACGAGAATGCCACGATCTGGAGCGCATTCCAGCAGCTCCAGACCTACCAGGCGGAGATTCCATCGCTCTTCGCACCGAACGGCGTGCTGGTCGTCTCCGATGGGGTCGAGGCGCGCGTGGGCACGCTCGGCGCCGGGCGCGAGTGGTTCAAGCCCTGGCGCACGATTGGCGGCGAGACTCTCGCCGACAGTTACATGCCCGAACTGCAGGTGGTGATCGAAGGCGTGTTCACGCAGCGGCGCTTTCTCGACTTGGTGCGCGACTTTCTCGTCTTCGAGGACAACGGCAGCGGGCGGCTCACGAAGAAGATGGCGGGCTACCACCAGTTCCACGCGGTGCAGGTCGCGGTGCGCGAGACGTTGCGCGCGGCGGAACTGGCCCGGGCCGATCGTGTGGCAGAAGAGGCCGGGCGCTACGAGGCGGGGCGCAAGCCAGGCGGCATGCCGGGAGACCGCCGTGTGGGCGTGGTGTGGCACACGCAGGGCTCGGGCAAGAGCCTGACGATGGCGTTCTACGCCGGCCGTGTGATCCGCGAGCCGGCGATGGAGAATCCGACGATCGTCGTGCTCACTGACCGCAACGACCTCGACGACCAGCTCCTTGGCACCTTCTCACGCTGCCAGGATCTGCTGCGTCAGCCGCCCGTGCAGGCCGCGTCACGCGCCCAACTGCGCGAGCTGCTGTCGGTGGCGGCGGGCGGCGTGGTATTCACCACCATCCACAAGTTCTTTCCGGAGGAGAAGGGCGACCGGCACCCGACGCTTTCGGAACGGCGCAACATCGTCGTCATCGCCGACGAGGCGCACCGCAGCCAGTACGACTTCATCGACGGCTTCGCGCGCCACATGCGCGACGCGCTGCCGCACGCCTCGTTCATCGGCTTCACCGGCACGCCGATCGAGCTGGCCGACGCCAACACGCGCGCGGTTTTCGGCGACTACATCAGCGTCTACGACATCCAGCGCGCCGTGCAGGACGGTGCGACGGTGCCGATCTACTACGAGAGCCGGCTCGCCAAGCTGGCGCTCGACGAGGCCGAGCGGCCGAAGATCGATCCCGACTTCGAGGAAGCGACGGAGGGCGAGGAGGTCGAGCGCAAGGAGAAGCTCAAGAGCAAGTGGGCGCAGCTCGAAGCCGTGGTCGGCGCGGAGAAGCGGCTGGAGTTGTTAGCGAAGGACATCGTCGAGCACTTCGAGAAGCGGCTCGAAGCGATGGACGGCAAGGCGATGATCGTCTGCATGAGCCGGCGCATCTGCGTGGAGCTGTATCGCGAGCTCGTGAAGCTGCGACCCGAGTGGGACGGCGCCGACGACGAGCACGGCGCGCTCAAGGTGGTGATGACGGGCTCCGCCTCCGACCCGGCCGACTGGCAGCAGCACATCCGCACCAAGCCGCGGCGTGAGGCGCTGGCCAATCGCTTCCGCGAGCCGAGGGACCCGTTCAGGCTGGTGCTGGTGCGCGACATGTGGCTCACCGGCTTCGACGCGCCGAGCCTGCACACGATGTACGTGGACAAGCCGATGCGCGGACACGGGCTGATGCAGGCGATCGCGCGCGTCAATCGCGTGTTCCGCGACAAGCCCGGCGGCCTCGTCGTGGACTACCTGGGGCTCGCGCAGGAGCTGAAAGCGGCGCTCGCGATTTACACCGAAAGCGGCGGCACCGGGCGCACGGCGCTGGACCAGGACGAGGCGGTCGCACTGATGCTGGAAAAGTACGAGGTCTGCGCCGCGCTCTTCCACGGTTTCGACTGGTCGAAGTGGACGA
>JAEUMW010000446.1 GCA_016791345.1 Betaproteobacteria bacterium
GCCCAGCGCACGGCGAGCGTAATGAAGGCCATGAGCCCAGTGACGAGAAAAACCCGTCGCTCTCCTGAGACCACCACCAGACCGGAGAGCAGGAGCAGGGAAGTTGCAAAGTCGCTGTAGAGACGCTCGTCGGTGCCCTCCAGGCCGAGCGAGGGCAGCACGAATCCAACGAGAACGAGGAGCCCCAGAAGCACGGGCAGACCGTAGTCCGGCTCCCGCATCCTGGTCATCACGTGCCGCACGGGCTTTTGCATCTATTCTGCGCCTGTTGGGACGCGAGATGATCGCACACGCGTGGCATGGTCGGCCACGGAGTACACTTGCGTGACAAGAGTTTCAGAGGAGGAATGGAATGATGTGGACGCTGCGTTCCTATCTGTCGACGGCGCTGCTCGGCGTGCTGGTGAGCCTGGCTGTCGGTTGCGCGATGGCGCCGTCGACTCCCCAGGTGGTAACGGCGCCTGCGGGCGTGAATCTGCCGCTGACGGCGCGTGTCGCCGTGCAGGTGAATCCCACCATGCCCGGCACGCAGACCGTGGAGTTTCGCGGTGACACCTGGCAATACCCGGACAGCGAACTCATGCAGCAGGCTGCCATCCGTATCTTTCGCGAGGTCTTCACCGAGGTGGGAGCCGCCGGAACCCTGAGCGCGCCGACGGTCACCGTCATGTTGAACGGGAGCAGTTCGGTGAATCCGGTGATGAGCGAATACTACGCAAACGCCACCGCGACGGTATTTCCCGGCGGGGATACCTACACCCAGCCCCTGGGGACATTCTCCGGAGCCGGCACCGGCAGCCAGCCCAACTTCTCGCAGGGGGGCATCGCCACGGCATACGAAGGGGCGTTCCGGCAGATCGCCAATCGGATGCTGGCCGATGCCGCGCTGCTCGCCAAGCTGCGGGCGAGGTCGAAGTAGTCGGGAGTCGATTTCAGGCGCGTGCCGCGCCGGCTGTTCGGGTCGGGGAGGGCGAGCCGCTGGCGGCGCGCCACGCCGCCGGCGTCGTTCCCGTCCAGCGGCGGAACGCGCGCGTGAAGGCGCTCGCGTCCGCGTAGTCGAGCGTGCTCGCGATCTCGACGATCGGCAGGTGCGTGATTTCCAGATAGTGGCGCGCGATGTCGAAGCGGGTCTGTTCCACCAGCGCGTGGAACGTCGTGTTGCGCTCCCTCAACCGCCGGTTGAGCGTGCGCCGGTGCATCGAGAAGAGCCTGGCGACCTGTTCCTGCGATCCGCTCCCGCTCACCAGCATCGTGCGCAACACACGCCGCAGCTGCGCGACGACGTCGCCATTGCCGTTTGCCGCAAGCGAGTCCACCTGCAGCTGCAGCATCTGCCGCAATTTGGCATCGGCGCCAGGTAACTCCTGCTCGAGCCAGGTCGTGGCAAAGGCCAGCGCGGTCTCGTCGGCATCGAAGCGCAGCGGAGCCCGGAAGAACCGACGATAGGGAGCGGCATCCGTCGGCGGCGAGCGCGACAGCAGCACTTCGGTCGGCCGCCAGTTCGGACCACATAGCGATGTCATGATGTTGAAAATGACCGCCATCGCCGTGTCGTAGACCTGATCCGCACGCACCACGCCGCTCTGGTAGATCGTGTACCCCAGCACGGCAAGATCGCCCCGCAGGGAGAGTGTGGGCACTGCGCCGCGATCGTGCAGATGCAGGTGCAGGATCAGGTTGCGCAGAGCGGCGCCCGCATCGGGCGAATTGAGCGCGAGATGGCCGATCAGGCCGAGGTCCGTCGTCTTGCTGCGCATGCCCAGCAACAGCCCGAAGTGGTCGCACTGCGTGCGCTCGCTACAAACGGCAAGCAACCGGCTCAAATCGACGAACGACGCCGTATTCTCCGGATCGCCCAGCAGCGCGAGGTCCAGCCCGGCAGCGGCGACCACGCGGGCCGGGTCGTGTCCCATTTCGCGCAGCAGCGCCGGGACGTTCACGAAGATGGAAATGCGCAACTGCCCATCGGTGAGCACCGCGGCGCGCGAGTGAGGAGGGGTCATGCGAGGGTCAGGACATGCGGCGAGTAGGGAGATTCGAGAAATTGTCGCAAACTGTCAAGCGCCATCGTTTGCATCGTGGACAATACGGCGTTTTGAGAAACAGGCACGTGCGCCGTCATCGATGCGCAGACGCCCTGCCATTCGCCTCACCAATCCGACCGGGAGTGATTCGATGAAGCCGACGAAGCCGATCCTTTCCATTGTTGCTGCTGTTTTGCTTGCTGGGTGCGCGGGACAGCCGCAGAGTTATTCGTTGGAGGGTGGACAGAGTGTGACGGTGCCGAAGGGGACGCTGTTGGGTGGGGCGTCCGCAGGGCAGACGACCGCGCTGGCGCAGGAGATTGCGGACACCAACAACAACGCGATGACGCAGTTCGGCAAGGTCGAGAACACGCAGAACCGCGAGCTGCAGACGTCGCAAGCGGCGCTCACCAAGCTCGAGCAGATCTCGATGAACCAGGGGGCGGGGTCGATCACGCTGTTCTTTGCCGAAGGCTCGGCGACACTCGACCAGTTCCAGTATCAGCGGCTGGTGAACTTCCTCGACTATCTGCAGCGCGAGAGCGCCGGGCGCAAGGTGATCCTGGTGTCGATCGGCTCGGCCTCGGCGGTGGGTCCGACGGCCATCAACCAGAAGCTGAGCGCCGAGCGC
>JAEUMW010000447.1 GCA_016791345.1 Betaproteobacteria bacterium
GAAGAGTTCCGCGATCTCTCCCCAGCGCGCAGCCGGGTCGGCAGTGATGGTGGCGATCGTGTCCTCGAACGCGCGCCACATCGCTTCCGTCGCGAGTTCGTAGGCGTGACCCCAGAAGTAGAACACGCCGCCGTCTCGCGCGCGCTCGTAGCGCTCGTGGAAATCGGCCGCAAGAAAGTGACACGTCGGATGGAATGCCATCGCGTCGCGTGGCGGAAACGGGCGATCGCTGCTGCCAACGGTGCGCGCATAGACGTGTCCGGTCTCGCGCACGGCGTCCATCACCCGCGCGTCGTAAGTGCCGAAGGGATAGGCGAAGCCGCACACGTCCTGGGCGAAGAACTGCTGCAGACGCTCGCGTCCTTCGCCGATCTCGCGCTCCATTTCCGCTGTCGACAGGTGATCGAGATGCGGATGCGTCAGGCTGTGATTGGCGATGGTGAATCCGGCGTAGATCTCGCGCATCTCCCCCCAGGCGAGCCGCATCACCTCGCGCTCGCGGTAGCGGAAGCTCGGCGCGCGCCGCGCCTCGTGCAGCCCGGCATTCAGGTTGAAGGTGGCCTTCGCGCCGTGACGCCGCAGAATGTCGATAAGACGCACGTCGTCCGTCACGCCATCGTCCCAGCACTGCACAACGGTGAGCACGCCGGAAGACATCCGACACATCTTCAGTCGGAGAACGTCACCGCAAGACCGGGGAGCCCGATGCCGCGAAGCTCCGATTGCCAGGTCTCTCCGGCGCGGACCGTCCGCGCAGCGGTGAGTGTGCCGGTCGTCACTACTTCGCCTGCTCGTAGCGGCGCTGCTTGAGGCTGCGTGGCAAGCACGCTGACGAGATGGGCAACGGCAGCCAGTGGGCTGCCCAGCGCGTTTGCCCCTTTGCCGACCTCTTGCTCCTGACCGTTGCGCGACAAAGTGATTGTGAGGTCTTCCAGCGCCGCGGCGAGTTCCTCACCGAGTGTCGCCACGGGCTGTGCAGGGCCGACCAGGAGTGCGCCGTGCAGGGCCCAGTCGGCGACGGTGTCCGGTGCCTGGAACTTCCAGCCCCTGAAATGCGACTGCACGATCTCGAAGCCGTGCGCCACCCAGTCGATGCAGCCGAGGAGCGTCTCGGGACTCGCATCGAGTGCTGGCGTGCGGCAGAAATGCAGAACGATCTCCGGCTCGATCTTGGGCTCGACGAAGCGCGCCAGTCCGCAACTCGCGCGGGTATCGCGCAGTTGAACGACGGTCGTGTCGTAGACGTGCGCCCAGATCGGCGCGCGAACGCCGTACCTGTCCCACATGGCCGGGTTGGTGAAGCCGATCTTGCGACCAACCGGCCGGGCGCCCTCTGCCACACGCGCGCGATGAATCCGGTTCGCGACATCGTAGGCAGTCGCCAGATCGAAGTCGGGCAGGCGCTCCGTGAAAAGCTCGACATGCCGCGCTGCATCCTGCGCGGCTTTCATCTCTCGTGCGAGCGCATCCAGGTCAGGAACTTTCGGCATGGCGCGGGCGAGCGTAATTGGCCGAACCTCACGGCTTGCGATAGAGCACCATCTGCGTGCAGCGGAAAAGCGCGATGGTCTTGCCCGATTCCCGGTGGGTCACCACGGCGTCCCACACCTGGGTCGTCTTTCCCAGATGCGCAGGCCGCGCCACACAATCGAGGGTGCCATCCAAAGCTGTGCCTACATGATTCGACTTGAGCTCGATGGTCGTGAAGCCGGCCGCACCCTCCGGCAAGTTGAGATAGCAGCCGATGCCCGCGGCGGTGTCCGCGAGGGTGACGACGCTGCCGGCGTGCAGGAAACCGTTCGGTGCCAGCAGGGCCGGCCTCACGGTGAGTTCGGCCCGCACCTCCGATGCGCTCGCCTGCGTGACGACGAGCCCGAGGTGACCCGGCAGATTCTTCGCGGCCACCCGGTTGAACGTCTCCGGGGTAAGCGCCTGCGATTCGTGCGTGCTCATTCCCGCAGCCACCCGTCGCGGCGGCGCGTCCGACTATGCGCCGCACTCACGAACAATGGTTGATCTCCACCGTGACGTGCGCGATCTCTTCATGGATCTTCAGAGCCGAGCGTACGCGCTCGGGGGTGATTGACCCGTCATGGGTGACGATCGCCAGAGCAACGGAGTACGCCGCCTTGCCGACCCGCCACACATGCAGATCCGCGAGACGCGCATGCCCCGCGGAGAAAGTCTCCTCGATCGCTTCCCGGATCTCGGCCACCACGCCGTGGTCCATTTCGCGGTCCAGCAGCACCTTGCCGGTATCCGCCATCAGACCCACCGCCCAGACGATGATGAGCCCGGCACCGACGATCCCCATGAGCGGATCGAGCCACGCCCAGCCGTACAGCCACCCTCCGATCAGCGCGACCACCGCCAGTATCGAC